>NZ_JFJW01000127.1:17802-41159 GCF_000611125.1 Cupriavidus sp. SK-4 | reverse complement strand
GCCGCGCCAGCCGCGCGGCGCCGGCCTCAAGGAAATCCCGAAGGAAACGGCATGTCGCAAAGCCCCGGGCCGCATTCGCTGGCCTATACCCACCTGATCGTGATCCGCCACGGCGAAACGGCCTGGAACCGGGAGCGCCGGCTGCAGGGCCAGCTCGACATTCCCCTGAACGAGACCGGCCGCGCCCAGGCGCGCGCGCTGGCCACGGCGCTGGCGGGCGAGCCGATCGATGCGGTCTATGCCAGCGACCTGTCGCGTGCGATGGAAACCGCTGCGCCGCTGGCCGAGGTGCTGGGGCTGCAGGTCCGCCCCGACGCGCGCCTGCGCGAGCGCAGCTACGGCACGCTGCAGGGCAAGACCTACGCCGAGGTGGCCGAGCACCTGCCCGAGGATTTCGCCCGCTGGCAGGCGCGCGTGCCGGACTACGCGCCGCCTGAAGGCGAGTCGCTGCTGGGCTTCCATGAGCGCGCGGTCGAGGTGGTGCTGGCGCTGTCGCGCCGGCATCCTGGCGAGCGCATCGCGCTGGTGGCGCACGGCGGCGTGCTCGACTGCCTGTACCGCGAGGCCACCGGCATGACGCTGGAAGCGCCGCGCCAGCATGAACTGCTCAATGCCAGCGTCAACCGGCTACGCAGCGACAGCACCCACCTGACGCTGGCGCAGTGGGGCGATGTCAGCCACCTGGAAAACCTGGCGCTGGACGAGGTGGACCGGCGCGTGCCTTAGCGCTACACGCGGACGCGGAACGGGGTGAAGTCGGTATTGCGGTCGAAATAATCCTCGTTCTCGGCCCGCTTCAGGAACCCCACCACCTTGTACGTCACCGGTGTCATCACCACTTCCCAGCCGGTCTTCAGCACGTACTGTGCCACCGCCACCTGGATCACCTTCTCCAGCGGCCAGATGCCGTAGAAGGCGATCACGTAGAACAGCGACGAATCGACCAGCTCCCCCGCCAGCGTGGAGCCGATCGTGCGTGTCCACAGCCACCGCCCCGAGGTCCACAACTTCATCTTGGCCAGCACGTAGCTGTTGGTGAAGCTGCCGCAGCAGAAGGCGATCAGCGAGCCGAGCGCAATCCGCCAGGTGTTGCCGAACACGTCCTGCAGGCTTTTCTGGTAGTCCGCCATGAAGGGCGCGACCGGCATGTTCAGCACCACCAGGCTCATGAAGGTGGCGAAAGCAAGCGCGGCAAAGCCGGCCCAGACCACGCGCCGGTCGCGGCCGTAGCCGTAGACCTCGGTCAACACGTCGCCGAAGATGTACGAAATCGGGAAGAACAGCACGCCCGCGCCAAAGGTCACCGTGCCGATCACGGGCAGCGTCATCTGCGCCGCCTTGGCCGCGCCGATCAGGTTCGAACACAGAAGCACGGTGACGAATGCCACCATGACGAAGTCATAGTAGCGGTAGACCCGGCCCGGTTGGGTCGTGCTGGCGGGGACGGCGGACATGGGGGCTCCCGGTCGGACGCGCTGGCGCGCGGTGTTTTGGGCGCGATTATGCCAGCGGGCCCCGGATTCCGCCGCGCCTGCCGCGGCGTGCGCAAGCGTTGCTGTGGCCGCCCGAAATGAAAATTCCCGGCCGAAGCCGGGAACTTCAGGTAGAGCGGCGCAGCCGGGTGGCCGCGTCAGATTTCCAGCTTGCTGATCTTGGCGCCGTTCACCGAGACGTCGAACATCAGGCCGGCATTGGTCTGCACGAAGGCAATCACCGGCTGCTGGCTGGTCAGGGTGTCGAGCCTGCCGTCCGCGCCGATCTTGGCCACCGCCACGTTGGCATCGGCGCCGGCGGTCCAGCCCTTGCTGGAAACAAACTTGTTGTAGGCCTCCGGGGTCATGAACATGATGATGACGGCCTTGGACTGCCCGCCGGCGGTCAGCCCGACCGAGGCCTGCGTCGTGCTGTAGTAGCCGACCGTCGCGCCCTTCGATCGCAGTGCACCCTCGCCGTACTCGCCGCCTACCACCAGGCCGGCCGAGATGACACGCGGGAACACCAGGACCCCTTGCGCACGCTGCGCCAGGTCGCGTGCGCCGGGGTTGGCGGAGAACAGCCGGTTCAGCGCTCCGTCCACCCCTGCATCGATTTCCTGCTTCTTCGCGACCGGGTCCTTCGAGGCGCTGGTGCCGGTGGTGGTGCAGCCTGCCGCCATTGCGGTGGCGACGAGCAGGCCCGATCCGGCAACCCGGGTAACAAAGTGGCGACGATTCATAGGTAACCTCCTGATGGGAAAAGTACCGCGTCTGGCTCAGTGGCTCAGTTGGCTGCGGCTGCCGCGGGTGCCTTGACCGTAATGGCCACGACTTCACGGTAGACGATCTTGGCCATCTGGCCCTGCTTGATGCCGTTCAGGTCGATGGCCGGGTCCTGCACTTTCACGGTGCGCAGCGTCTCGCGCGGACCGCGGAAGGTGATCAGGCGCTTGCCCGGGTCGACCTTGGTGATCTGTGCGGTCACTGTGGTGGTGATCTCGCGCATGATGCCGGGCTTGCCGCCTTCGGCGGCGCGCGTGGTGCGGTCGACCGATTCGGCCAGTGCGGTGGCCTTGCTGTCGACCGGCTCAAGCGCGGCGACCAGCGCGGCGCCACGCGCCACGGTGAGGATGTCGCCCTTGCGGATCTGGCCAAAGTTGCGGGCTTCGTCGCCAGCCACCAGTTCGACCACGTTGCCGCGCGGGCCCTGGACCAGCACGGCTTTGGATTCGGGGTCGATATCGACGATCTTGCCGCTGATGACCGCCTCTTCGGCCACGCCGACCGGCGCCGGCGGGCGCTGGGCGTTGGCACTGCCGGCGGCGAACGCGGTGGCGGCGAGGGCTGCGGCGAGCAGGCTGGACGAATGGCGAATCATTGGCTTTCCTTGACGTATTTGTGAAGGTGCCGTGCCTGGCGGGGCGCGGCCATCGCAGCACCGGGCCGGTGCCGATAAAGCCATTGTGGACAATCGGCCACGGGCCAGCAATCCACTTCGAAAAAATTTGGAGCGCGAAATTAAAACATTTAATTGGTGCTGCGCCGGGGTCCTGCCAAGGCGCTGTTGCTGCTTCGCAGCGAGCTGTCAGGCGTCGCCGAACAGCTCGCTGGCGCCGCTGCCTTGCGGGTTGGCCAGGCCGAAATGCCGGTAGGCGGCAGCCGTGGCCACGCGCCCGCGCGGCGTGCGCTGCAGGTAGCCTTGCTGGATCAGGTAGGGCTCGAGCACGTCCTCGATGGTGTCGCGCTCCTCGCCGATGGCCGCGGCCAGGTTGTCCACGCCCACCGGGCCGCCGCCGAACTTGAGCAGCACGGCTTCCAGCAGCTTGCGGTCCATCAGGTCGAAGCCGACGCTGTCCACGTCCAGCATGGCCAGCGCCGCGTCGGCCATGGCGCGGGTGATGTTCCCATCACCCTTGACCTCGGCGTAGTCGCGCACCCGGCGCAGCAGCCGGTTGGCGATACGGGGCGTGCCGCGCGCGCGCCGGGCGATCTCAAGCGCGCCCTGCGGGTCGATGCGGGCATGCAGCAGCTGCGCCGAGCGCGTGACGATGCGGGCCAGCTCATCGGCGGTATAGAATTCCAGCCGCGCCACGATGCCGAAGCGGTCGCGCAGCGGGTTGGTCAGCATGCCGGCACGCGTGGTGGCGCCCACCAGCGTGAACGGCTGCAGGTCGAGCTTGACCGAGCGCGCCGCCGGGCCCTCGCCGATCATGATGTCGATCTGGTAGTCCTCGAGCGCCGGGTACAGGATTTCCTCGACGACCGGCGAGAGCCGGTGGATCTCGTCGATGAACAGCACGTCGTTGGCTTCCAGGTTGGTCAGCAGCGCGGCCAGGTCGCCCGGGCGCTCCAGCACGGGGCCCGAGGTCTGGCGCAGGTTGACGCCCATCTCGCGCGCGATGATGTGGGCCAGCGTGGTCTTGCCCAGGCCCGGCGGGCCGAACAGCAGCACGTGGTCCAGCGCCTCGCGCCGGTTGCGCGCGGCGTGCATGAAGATATCGAGCTGCCCGCGCACCTTTTCCTGGCCGACATACTCGTCCAGCAGCTTGGGCCGCAGCGCGCGCTCGAACGCCTCCTCCTGCGACGAGGCGGGGGTGGCGGCAATTACGCGGGCGGGGGCGGCAAGCTTGTCAGTTTCGATCATGGTGGTCAGGGGCCCGGACAGCGGCAACAATCCGCCATTCTACGCGCCTATGCAGGTCTCAAGCCTTGGACAATGCCTTGAGCGCCAGCTTGATGCCTTCCGACACGCCGGTCCCCGCCGGCACCTGCTTGATCGCTGAGGCGGCTTCCTTCTCCGAGTAGCCCAGCGCCAGCAGCGCATTGAGCACGTCGACGGCGTTGTCCGGCACCGCCGGCGTGCCCGGCGCATGACCCAGCTCCGCGCCCAGCTTGCCCTTGAGCTCCAGCAGCAGCCGCTCCGCGGTCTTCTTGCCGATGCCGGGAATGCGCGTGAGGCGGCCGGCTTCCTGCAGCGTGATGGCCTGCGCCAGCTCGGGGACCGACATGCCCGACAGCACCGCCAGCGCCATGCGCGCGCCGATGCCGGTGATCTTGATCAGCTCGCGGAAGGTGTTGCGCTCCGATGCGGTGCCGAATCCGTACAGCAGGTGCGCGTCCTCGCGCACGATCAGCTGCGTCAGCAGCGTCACCGGCTGGCCGACGGCGGGCAGGTTGTAGAAGGTGCTCATCGGCACGTCCACCTCGTAGCCGACGCCGTGGCAATCGACCAGCAGGTGCGGGGGATTCTTCTCGATAAGGGTGCCGGCGATGCGTCCGATCATGGTGCGGAGGAGGGAATGGAAGGTGGGGTGTCAGGGAGGAGGCGGCCGCANGCAAGTGTAGCCCAGCGGCCGCCTGGCCGGGTCAGCGCGCCGGCGCATCCACCGCGCGCCGGCCCAGCGCCGGGTCGTCGGTGAAGAAGCCGTCGATGCCGGCCGCGATAAAGGCCTGCACCTCCCGCTCCATGCCGGACGGGCTGCGCGTGGCGTCGTCGCCGCCGGTCTGCAGCGCCTTGGGCAGGAAGCTGTTTTCCGGACGGAAGGTGTAGGGATGGACGAACAGCCCGGCAGCATGCGCCTGGCGCACCACCGGCGTCGGCGCAGCCAGCGCGCCCTGCGCATCGCGCGGCACCACGCTGCTCTTCTCGGGGCCGATGCCGTCGGCATAGGCCGCCACCTCGCGCAGGCCGGTCGCGCCCAGCATGTCGCCGAAGGTGCGGCCGTCGCCGGCCAGCTTCCAGTCGGCCGGGCCCTTGCGCGGGTTGCCGATGAGCTGCACCAGCTTCACGTTGGGCAGCCCGCTGCCAAGCGTGCGCCGCAGCGCGCGCAGGCTGCCGGTCTCGAAGCACTGGATAAACACGGGTGCATTGCGCAGGTAGGGATGTGCCCGCAGCGCGGCCACCAGCTTGTCCTCGAGCGGTAGCCCGATGCCGCGGAAGTAGCTCGGGTGCTTCAGCTCCGCGTAGATGCCGATGGGTTTGCCGGTGCGCAGCGCGGCCTGCTCGGCCAGGCGCACGATCTCGTCGAAGGTCGGCACCTCGAACTGGTCGTTCAGGCGCGCATTGTCCGGGCGCAGGCGCGGGATACGCTCACGCGCGCGCAGCGTCTTGAGCTCGGCCAGCGTGAAGTCTTCGGTGAACCAGCCGCTCAGGCGCTCGCCGTCGATCACCTTGGTGCGCTTGCGCTCGGCAAACTGCGGCAGCTCGGCCACGTTGGTGGTGCCGGTGATGTCGTTTTCGTGGCGCGCTACCAGCACGCCGTCGCGTGTCATGACCAGGTCGGGCTCGATGGCGTCGGCGCCGTCCTCGATGGCCTTGGCGTAGGCGGCAAGCGTATGTTCGGGGCGCAGCGCGCTGGCGCCGCGATGGGCGATCACCAGCGGTTTGGGAGGCTGGGTGGCGGCGGCCGCAGGCGCAGCGCTCGCGGCGGGTGCCGGCACCGGAGCCGCGGACACGGGCTTAGGGCGCGGCGCGGTGGCGCAGCCCGCGACCAGCGCGGCGCAGGCCGCGGCGGCCGGGAACAGCCAACGCCGGAAGGCAAGGACAGGGAAGAGGCTGGCGGGGCGCCGGCGCGGCGCGCTCAATCGGGACTGGCTAGGCATGCAGCGTTCCTGTGGTGAGACCAAGGCCCGATTGTAAAAGATGGAGAAGCGGGCACAGCAAGCGCCAGCCGCTGGCGTGCTCAGCCGACCAGCCGCCCGCGCCGCACGCGCATGCCTTTGCGCACCAGCTCGGGCGCCAGGCCCGACAGCGTGCCCAGGGTATCGCTGCCGTTGGCATGGCAGATCGCCACGCCAAGCGCATCGGCCGCATCGCTGCCGGGTTGGCCGGGCAGCATCAGCAGCCGCGTCACCATTTCCTGCACCTGCGCCTTGTTGGCGCGGCCATAGCCGACCACCGCCACCTTGAGCTGCAGCGCGGTGTATTCGAACACCGGCAAGCCGTAGCCCACCAACCCGCAGATCGCCGCGCCGCGGGCCTGGCCGAGCAGCAGCGTGGACTGCGGGTTGACGTTGACGAAGACCTTCTCGATCGCGGCGCAGTCGGGTGCATAGGTGCGCGACACTTCGCTGATGCCGTCGTAGAGCGTCTTCAGCCGTTCCGGCAGCGTTGAATTGCCGTCGCTCTTGATCGTGCCCGAGGCTACATAGGCAAGCTTGTTGCCGTGCTTCTCGATCACGCCGAAGCCGGTGGTGCGCAGGCCGGGGTCGATGCCTAGGATTCGCATTGGGTGGGTAGGGTGGATGCCGTCGATAGTGTATTGCTTTTTGCGCCGGCACCTAATGCAAAAAGCGGTTTCGCTTTCCCTTGGAGGAGAACGAAACCGCTTCGGGAGCCGGTGGTCTTGCCAGGCAAGACCGCAAGCCTGCCAGTGCTTAGTGGCGGAAGTGGCGCGTGCCGGTCACCACCATGGCGATGCCGCGCTCGTCGGCGGCGGCGATCACTTCGTCGTCGCGCATCGAGCCGCCAGGCTGAATCACGCAGGTCGCGCCCGCGTCGACCACCACGTCCAGGCCATCGCGGAACGGGAAGAACGCGTCCGAGGCCACCGCCGAGCCGGCCAGCGTCAGGCCGGCGTTCTGCGCCTTGATGCTGGCGATGCGGGCCGAATCCACGCGGCTCATCTGGCCTGCGCCGACGCCCAGCGTCATGCCGCCGCCGCAGAACACGATGGCATTGGACTTGACGAACTTGGCCACGCGCCAGGCGAACATCAGGTCGTCCATTTCCTTCGGGGTCGGGTGGCGGCGCGTCACCACGCGCAGCTCAGACGGCTGCACGTTCCTGGCGTCCGGGCTCTGCACCAGCAGGCCGCCGCCGACACGCTTGAAGTCATACTGGTTGATGCCCTTGCCCAGCGGGATCTCGAGCAGGCGCACGTTCTGCTTGGCCGCGAACACGGCACGCGCGCCGGCGCTGAACGACGGGGCGATCAGCACTTCGACGAACTGCTTGGCCACGGCCTGCGCGGCGGTTTCATCCAGCTCGACGTTGAAGGCGATGATGCCGCCGAAGGCCGAGGTCGAATCGGTCTTGAAGGCCTTGTCATACGCTTCCAGCGCATTCGCGCCCAGCGCCACGCCGCACGGGTTGGCGTGCTTGATGATGACGCAGGCGGCGCCGCTGGCGGCGTCGAACGACTTGACGCATTCCCAGGCCGCGTCGGCGTCGGCGATGTTGTTGTACGACAGTTCCTTGCCCTGCAGCTGAACGTAGTTGGCCAGCGCGCCGTCCACGGCCTTCAGGTCGCGGTAGAACGCGGCGGACTGGTGCGGGTTCTCGCCATAGCGCATTTCCTGCACCTTGTCGAAGGCCAGGTTCAGTGTCTGCGGGTAGGCACTGCGGGCCTGGTGCGACCTGTCGGCACCCAGGCTGGTCAGGTAGTTGGTGATGGCGCCGTCGTACTGGGCGGTGTGCGCGAACACCTTGGTGGCCAGGCGGAAATTGGTGTCGTAGCCGACGCTGTTGGCGTTGGCGCGCATTTCATCGAGCACCACGGCGTAGTCGGCCGGGTCGACGATCACGGTCACGTCGCGATGGTTCTTGGCCGCCGAACGCAGCATGGTCGGGCCGCCGATGTCGATGTTCTCGATCGCGTCGGGAAGAGTGCAGTCATCCTTGGCCACGGTCTGCTGGAACGGGTACAGGTTCACCACCAGCAGGTCGATGGTCGGGATGTCGTGCTCGGCCAGCGCGGCCATGTGCTCGGGCAGGTCGCGGCGCGCCAGGATGCCGCCATGCACCTTCGGGTGCAGCGTCTTGACGCGGCCGTCGAGCATTTCCGGGAAGCCGGTGTAGTCGGCCACCTCCGTCACGGGCAGGCCGCTGTCGGCCAGCAGCTTGGCGGTGCCGCCGGTGGAAAGCAGCGTGACGCCGAGCGCGTTCAGTTCGCGCGCGAAATCGACGATGCCGGTCTTGTCGGAAACGGAGAGTAGGGCTTGCTTGATCATGGCTGTGGGAGACGCTTCAAATTCAAAGTAAACCGTGCTGCTGCAGCTTCTTGCGCAGCGTATTGCGATTGATGCCCAGATAGGCGGCGGCCAGCGACTGGTTGCGCTCGGCGCGCATCATCACGGCTTCCAGCAGCGGCCGTTCGACCGCCTCGAGCACCATGTTGTACATATTCGACGGCTCTTCGCCGTCCAGGTCGCGAAAATAAGTGTCCAGGCTTTCCCGGATGCACTGGTCGATAGCGTTGCGGCTCATGCGGCAAGCAACTCCCCGTTTTTGTTGTTGTTCGCTTCGTCTTGGTCTTGTGCTGCGTCGTCCACGTACACCAGCCGGTCAGAGATCTGCGCCTGCTCGTCGAAGAACGCATTGACCGCCGCCAGTTGTTCGGCGGTGCTCTCCAGCGTGTTCATGCGGTGGCGGAACAGGTTGGCGCCGCGCAGCCCGCGCGTGTACCAGGCAATATGCTTGCGCGCGGTGCGCACGCCGGTGAATTCGCCATAGAAGGCGTAGTGGTCTTCCAGGTGCGCATTCATGATGGCGCGGATCTCGGCCACTTCCGGCGACGGCAGCATCTCGCCGGTCTTCAGGAAGTGCTCGATCTCACGGAACAGCCAGGGCCGGCCCTGTGCCGCGCGGCCGATCATGATCGCGTCCGCGCCGGTCAGCGCCAGCACTTGCTTTGCCTTCTGCGGCGTGGTGATGTCGCCGTTGGCGACCACCGGGATCGAGACTGCTGCCTTGACCGCGGCAATGGTCTCGTACTCGGCGTCGCCGTGGTACAGGTCGGCGCGGGTGCGGCCGTGGATGGTCAGCATGCTGATGCCCGCGTCCTCTACCATGCGCGCGATGCGCAGCGCATTGCGGTTCTCGCGGTCCCACCCGGTGCGGATCTTCAGCGTGACCGGCACCCGGTCGCCCACGGCGCCGACCACGGCCTGGACGATGCGCACCACCAGCGGCTCGTTCTGCAGCAGGGCCGAGCCGGCGGCGACGTTGCACACCTTCTTGGCCGGGCAGCCCATGTTGATGTCGATGATCTGCGCGCCGCGGTCCACGTTGTAGCGCGCGGCCTCGGCCATCATCGACGGCTCGGCGCCGGCGATCTGCACGGCGATGGGTTCGACCTCGCCGGCGTGGTTGGCGCGGCGCATGGTCTTCTCGCTCTTCCACAGCTGTGCATTGGACGCCACCATTTCCGACACCGCATAGCCCGCGCCGAGCTGCTTGCACAGCTGGCGGAAGGGCCGGTCCGTCACGCCCGCCATCGGGGCGACAAACAGGTTGTTGCGGAGTTGGTGAGGTCCGATCTGCACGGTTGGGCGGCGGTTCTGGGAGACCGTCCCGGTGACCGTAGCGCCCTCGCGGCGCGGATGGCGCCAGGGAAGGGATCGGGACAGCCTGCTCTGAGACGGAAGACGAAACGGAAAAACATGCCCCTGCCGAAACTGCTGCCGGCGTTGGATCGGGACATGTGCGAGGGCAGGATTCTACCGCCAAACCATCGCCATTGCCCAAGATTTGAGCATCCGGAGCGCAACCCGGCAGGGGCCGTGGCGCAAATGCCGCCACGCGCGTGGCGCTTGCGCCACTGGCCGAGGTCAGCGGCGCATCCCGAACATCATGTGGCGCGCCAGCGCATGCCGCAGTGGCGGCAGGCAGGCCAGCGCGGCCAGCGACGCGCCCCGCGCGTGCGCGGCCAGCGGGTAGTCGATGCCGAACACGCGCGGCAGCAGGTCGGTCACGCCGATGGTGACGGCGCGGTCGAGCCGGTGGCGGCTGGCGAAGGCTTGCAGCGCCTGCGGCGTGCAGGCGCTGCGCAGCGAATCGGCCAGTGCGAAGGCGTCGCGCAGGCCCAGGTTGAGTCCCTGTCCGGCCACCGGGTGCAGCGTTTGCGCGGCATTGCCGACCGCCGCCACGCGGCCGTTGACGGTCACCGGTGCAGCATTCAGGCCGAGCGGGAAGGCATGGCGCTTGCCGGCCAGCGTGAAATGGCCCATGCGGTCGCCAAAGGCCCGGCCCAGTTCCGCGGCGAACTCGGCTTCCGGCAGCGCGATGCGCCGCGCGGCCTGGTCCGGCGGACAGCACCACACCAGCGCATAGCCCGGCACGCCGTGCTCCTCGTGCGGCAGCAGCGCCAGCGGGCCTTCGTCGGTAAAGCGCTCCCAGGCCCAGCCCGGCTGCGGGCGCGAGCAGGCCACATGGGCGATCACCGCGGTCTGGCGGTAGTCGCGCGTGCGCGCGCCGCGGCCCTGGTGGGCGGCCTGCTGGTGGAACAGCCCGCCCTCGGCCTGCACCACCAGGCGCGCGGCCAGGTGCGCCACCTGGCCGTCGTGGCTGGTGCCGGCCAGTTGCACGGTGCCGGCATCGGGGTCGTCCGCGGCGCGCGGCGCGGGATCCTGTGCGATCTGGTCGATGCGGGTCTCGAACACGCGCTGCAGCCGGCCTTCGCCCGCCGCCTGCGCGGCATGGGCGAGCGCGCGCTCCAGTGCCTCGCACAAGTCGCCGTAGCGCACCACGTAGCCGAGCGCCGGCACGCCGTAGTCGTCATGATGCAGCCGGACATGACCGAAGCGGCCGCGCTGCGAGACATGGATGTGCTCGATCGGGCTGCCGGGCACCGGCCAGGCGCCAATCTGCTCCAGCAGCTGACGGCTGCCATGCGACAGCGCGATCGCGCGCGGATCGCGCGCCGCGCGCGCCGGGGTGGCGGCATCGACCAGTGTCAGGCGCCAGCCGGTAGTGCGCAGCAGCTGGCAGGCCAGCGCCAGCCCGACCGGGCCGCCGCCGACGATGGCGATATCGCAAAGGCCGTGGGAATCAGGCTGCGCGGCCGGCATCGTCGCTGCCTCCTGCATGACCCGCATCCGCCTCCGTTTGTGCTGCCGCATCGCGCTTCCAGCAGATCGCATCCGAGCGCGACTTGCCCGCCGCGGCGTCGCGCAGCGCGTTCTCGAGCTTCTGGTGGTTGAAACCCGGCAGTGCGCGCAGCTGCTCCAGCAGTGCCACATGGTTGGCGGCATCGAGCGGCACCACGCAGCCCTGTCCCGAATCGGGCGTGCCGATCAGGATCAGCCAGGCGGTGCCGGCCCAAGGCGCGCGGTCGGACACCCGCACCACCACGCGCTCGAGCGCGTCCCAGGCGACTTCCTCGCGCTGGCCGTCGGGGCGGTGCACCACCACGCGGTCGTCGTAGAGGTTGATGATGAACGGTTCGGACGGATCGGGCCGGCGGTTGCTGCCAGCATTGCTGCCGCTGCGGGCCTGGCCCGGAAAGATCCTGCGCAGCCAGCCGATCATCGCAGACCTCCGGCAGCGCTCGCGTTGTCGCGCATCAGCGCCTCGATCTCGTTGGCCAGCACCGGCACGCCGCGCGTGATCAGCTCGCAGTCGCCGTCGGTGACCACGGCGTCGTCCTCGATGCGGATGCCGATATGCCAGTAGCGCTCGGGCACGTCCTCGGCCGGGCGCACATAGATGCCGGGCTCGATGGTCAGCACCATGCCCGGCTGCAGCGGCCGCCACGGACGCTCGCCTTCGCCGCCGTGGCTGGCCACGCGGTATTCGCCCACGTCATGGACATCCATGCCTAGCCAGTGGCCGGTGCGGTGCATGTAGAAGCGGCGGTAGCTGCCGCTGGCGAGCACGTCGTCGAGCGTGCCCTCCTTGTTGCGGTCGAGCAGGCCGGTATCGAGCATGCCCTGTGCCAGCACGCGCACGGCGGCGTCATGCGGCACGTTGTAGGGCACGCCCGCGCGGGTCTCGGCAATGGCGGCATCCTGCGCGGCCACCACCAGGTCGTACAGCTCTCGCTGCGCCGGCGAGAAGCGGCCCGAGACCGGGAAGGTGCGGGTGATGTCCGAGGCGTAGCCGTCGAACTCGCAGCCGGCATCGATCAGGCAGAGGTCGCCGTCCCTCAGTTCAGCGGGGCCGGCGCGGTAGTGCAGCACGCAGGCGTTGGGGCCGGCCGCGACGATCGAGTTATAGGCCACGCTCTGCGCGCCATGGCGGCGGAATTCATAGAGCAGTTCTGCTTCCAGGTGGTATTCACGCAGCCCGGCGCGGGTGGCCTGCATGGCCCGCACATGGGCCCCGGCGGAGATCTGCGCGGCGCGGCGCATGGTGGCCAGCTCGCCCGCATCCTTGAACAGGCGCATTTCATCGAGCAGGGTGCGGATGTCGAGCGCGACCGACGGCGCGGCCACCCCGGCGCGGCCCTGCATGCGCACGGCGTCCATCCAGCGCCGCATCTGCACGTCGGTGCGGGTCGAGTCGGCCAGCGGGTAGGCGATCTGCGCGCGGTTGGCCAGCAGCGGCGGCAGCGCGGCGTCGATCTCTTCGACCGAATGCGCTTCATCGAAGCCGAACGCGGCGCGCGCGCCGTCCGGGCCGAAACGGAAACCGTCCCAGATCTCGCGTTCTTCATGCTTGGGGCGGCAGAACAGGATGCTGCGGTCGGCATCGGCGGGGTCGCCCGGCGCGCCGGCCACCAGTACCAGCACGGCATCGGGCTCGGTAAAGCCGCTCAGGTAATAGAAATAGCTGTCGTGCCGGTACGGGTAGTCGCTGTCGCGGTTGCGCATGGCTTCCGGCGCCGTGGGCAGGATCGCCACGCCGCCGCCGCCGGCGCGCAGGTGCTGCAGCACACGGGCGCGGCGGTCGCGGCAGGCGGCGAGGAGGGCGTTGTCGGGTGCGGACATGGTGGGGCCTGGGATGAGGGGGATCAGGGCGATTTTAACGCCGCTGGCGCTTTGCTGGCCGCGAGATCTTCCGGGCGCCTGGCCAGCCTGCCCCAGTCAGTCGACTTAGCGCCCGTGCGCCGCCACAGGCGCTGCTGCCGCAAGCGCCGCATCCAGCTCGGCCAGTTGCGCCGGCGTGCCCACGTTCTCCCAGCGTCCGTCGAAGCGTTCGCCGGTAGCGGCGCCGGCCTCGATGGCCTCCCAGTAGTAGGGTGTCATCGGCATTTTGGTGCCAGGTTCGATGGCGGTGAAGAGGCGTGTGTCGTACAGGCCGATATTGCCGAATGTCAGCCGTTCGCCACCGTTGGCCAGTGTCCCGTCGAGCGTCAGCAGGCCGTTCGGTTCCAAGGTGAAGTCGCCGTTCGGGTGAAAATCCGGGTTGGGCACCATCACCAGGTGCATGTGCGGGGCGGGCGCGCCGGCCATGTCGTGCGCGCGAGGCAACAGCCTGCGGAAGTCGTAGTCGCAGAAAATGTCGCCCGACACGGCCAGGAAGATCTCGCCACGCTCCGGGTGCGCAGACAGCAGCGGCAGGGCCTGTGCGATGCCGCCGGCGGTTTCCAGCGCAGTGCCCTCGGCAGAATAGGCCAGCCGCACGCCGAAGCGGCTGCCATCGCCCAGTACGCCTTCAATCTGCTCGCCCAGCCAGGCATGGTTGATGACGATGTCGCGCAGGCCGGCACGCGCCAGCGCCTCGATCTTCCAGACGATCAGTGGCTTGCCGCCCACCGCCAGCAGCGGCTTGGGGCAGGTATCGGTCAACGGACGCATGCGGTCGCCGCGGCCGGCGGCGAAGATCATGGCCTTCATCAGAACAGGGCCTCCAGGGCAAGCAGCGCGGCCATGCCACCGGCGATGGTCCAGCCCACGCTGCGGGTTCGAGCGGCGATCAGGATGGCCACCACGCCGGCCACCAGCCGCGCGTTGGCGGGGGTCAGGGCAAGCTCGCCATGCTGCATCAGCAGGTCAGGGGCGATCAGCGCCGACAGCATCGCTGCCGGCACGAACTGCAGCGCGGTGCGGAACCACGACGGCAGCCGCACGCGGCCTTCCACGGCGATGAACGACAGGCGGATCAGGAAGGTCGCCAGGCCCGCGGCAAGGAAGACCCACAGCAGGGTCATCGCACTCATGCGGCCTCCTTGCCGGCCGATCCGCCTGGATTGGCATTGGCACCACGGCTGGCCGGGCGTGGCCCGGGGCGGTTGCCGCGGCCCAGCACCAGCATGCCCACGGCAATGCCGCCGAGCGCCGCCACCATCAGCCCGAGCTTGTGCGGCAGGCTGTAGCAGGCCACCGCCAGCACGCTGGCGGCCAGCGCCGCGGCCACGTGCGAGCGGTGCTTCAGGCCCGGCACGATGATGCCGATGAAGGTCAGCGGCAGGAAGAAATCGAGCGGCCAGTCGCGCGGCACCTGGGCGCCGACCAGCACGCCAGCCAGCGTCGACAGCTGCCAGCTGGCCCACAGCGCGAAGCCGCCGCCGAAGTAGTACCAGTGGCGGTAGCGGGCGCGCGGGCCGCTATCAGCAAGCCGGTGCGTCATCGCGGCAAAGGCTTCGTCGGTCAGCAGGTAGGCGATCAGCGCCTTCCAGCGCCGCGGCAGGTGCGCGAGCGTGGGCGCGATGGTGGCTGAATACAGCGCGTGGCGCAGGTTGACCATGGCCACCGTCAGCGTGATCACCACTGCCGGGGTGCCGGCGGTCCACAACTGGGTCAGGATCATCTGCGAGGCGCCGCCGAACACAACCACGCTCATCGCGCAGGCCAGCCACGCCGGCATGCCGGCGCCGACGGCCAGCACGCCGTAGATCAGGCCGAACGGCACCACGCCCAGCAGCATCGGCGCGAGCGCGCGCGCGCCGGCCAGCCATTCGCCGGCGGCGGTGATGGCGGGCGCGTGGTGGTCGGGCAGAACGGGCTCGTTGTCGGGCACGGCGTCAGAACGTGTAGCCGGCCGGGCTGGCCACGCCTTCGAGCGCGTCCAGCAGCCGGATCAGCTTGCGCAGTTCGGTGTAGCGGCCGGCCACCTGGCGGGTGTATTTCATCACCAGCGGCAGGTTGGCCAGGTAGCCGTCCTTGCCGTCGCGGTGGTACAGGCGGGCGAAGATGCCCAGCACCTTGAGGTGGCGCTGCAGGCCCATCCACTCAAAATCGCGATAGAACTCGCCAAAGTCGGCGCTGACCGGCATGCCGGCCTTGCGCGCGCGCTCCCAGTAGCGGATCAGCCAGTCCAGCTGCTGCTCTTCGTCCCATTCGATGTAGGCGTCGCGCCACAGTGAGACCGCGTCGTAGGTGATCGGGCCGATCACCGCGTCCTGGAAGTCGAGCACGCCCGGGTTGGCGCCGCCGTCGAGCACCATCAGGTTGCGCGAGTGGAAATCGCGGTGCACGTAGACCTGCGGCTGCGCAAGGATATTGGTGAGTAGCGTTTTCGTCACTTCGTACAGGTCAGCCTGCTGGGCCTCGGTCAGGGTGGCGCCCAGGTGCCTGGCCACGTACCACTGCGGGAACAGGTCGAGCTCGCGCTGCAGCAGCGCGCGGTCGTAGGCCGGCAGCTCGCCGGGGCGGGTGGCGGCCTGGATGCGGACCAGCGCGGCGGCCGCGTCGGCGTACATGCCGTGGGCGGTGGAATCATCGAGCCGCGACAGGTAGGTCTGGTTGCCAAGGTCGGCCAGCAGCAGGAAACCCTGCTCCAGGTCCTGCGCCAGCACGGTCGGCACGGTCACGCCGGCCGCGCCGAACAGCCCGCACACATGGATGAACGGGCGGCAGTCCTCGTGCGCCGGCGGGGCGTCCATGACGATGGCGGTGGGATGCGCCGGATGGCCGGTGCTGACGCGGAAATAGCGCCGGAAGCTGGCGTCGGCCGAGGCGGGGGCGCAGGAATCGGGATCGGCCGACCATGTCGGGCCAAGTCCGGATACCCAGGCCTTGAGTTGGTCCAGGCGCGGGTCGTGGGGGAGAGCTGCCATACAGATACGTGTGGGGAACGGGCGCAGAGTGGAAACGTAAATGAAACCGAAAGTAAGCGGGAAGGGGACCCTAGGTTGCCCCGTATAATACCCGACCAGACCCGGGCGCCGGGCGGCCCCCGGGTGGGGCCATTCGGTGCCCCGCAGCCTGCTCCGGCGGGGGCTGGCGGCTTGCAGGCGGGCCGCAGCCGATGCCGAGACTGACAACCCGTGCGAATGACCGAACAACAACGATCACCGAACAACAGGGCCTTGCCTTCGCCTGCCCCAACCAGCGTTCCTGCCCGAGCCAGGCGCGCCGGCGGCCTGCACGCGGGCGCACTGCGGCCGCTGGTGCTGGCCATGGCCAGCCTGTCGGCCGGCGCACACGCGCAGATGTCCGGTTCGGCGATCCCCGATCTCGACCAGGTCGAGCCGGTGTTCGAAGCCGCGCCGAAAGCGCCGCCGCTCCCCGTGGAATCCGGCGAACTGGTGCCGCGGCTTGCCGAACCCGGCAAACAGTCTGACGCCGGCTCCGACGCCCCGACCTTTATCGAGGCCGACCGCATGACCGGCTACAGCGAGCGCGGCGTCGAGCTGGAGGGCCATGCCGAGCTGCGCCGTGACGGCGGTGCGATCAAGGGCGACAAGCTGACCTACGACCAGGACACCGACGAGGCCTTCGCGCAGGGCAATGTGCGCATGTCGCGCAGCGGCACGCTGGCGGTCGGCCCCGAGGCGCGGATGAAAGTCGAGGCCAACGAAGGCTACATGCTTTCGCCGGACTATTATTTCCAGCAGACCGGCGGCTCGGGCAAGGCCGAGCGCATCGACTTCCTGGACAAGGACCGCAGCACCGCCAGGCACGCGTCATACACCACCTGTTCGCCGGACAACGCCGACTGGTATTTCAGCGCGAACCGGATCGACCTGGACAACGACCGCCAGGTGGGCGTGGCCTACGGCGGCGTGCTGAATTTCTTCGGCGTGCCGATCGCGGCGGCGCCGGCGTTCAGCTTTCCGCTGAACGACGACCGCCGCAGCGGTTTCCTGCCGCCGCTGATGGGCTACGGCTCGCGTTCGGGCTTCGACCTGACTACGCCGTACTACGTCAATATCGCGCCGAACCGCGACCTGACCATCTATCCGCGGCTGATGACGGAGCGCGGCCTGCAACTCGGCGGCGAGTACCGCTACCTTGGCCAAGGCTACAACGGGCGCCTGCGCGCCGAGTTCCTGCCGGACGACAAGAAGACCAATTCAGACCGCTGGGCCTACTCGTTCCAGCACAACCAGAACCTGGCCAAGGGTCTCAACGCCTACCTGAATCTGAACCGGGTGTCGGACGATCAGTATCCGGACGACTTCAACCGCAGCGTGGCGCAATCTACGCTGCGCCAGTACGCGCAGGAAGGCGGCGTTACCTACAACTGGCAGGATTTCACGGTGCTGGCGCGGGTGCAGAAGTTCCAGACGCTGCGCCCCAGCGAGCCGTCGTACGAGCGCGTGCCGCAGCTCAACGGCAAGTACATCCGCTATGACCTGGGCGGCTTCGACGTGCAAGTGGAAGCGGACTACACGCGCTTCCGCATTCCGCTGACGTCCACCGGCCTCCAGCAGCCGCAGGGCGAGCGCATGTTTATCCAGCCGAGCATCAGCTACCCGATCGTGCGGGCGGGCTGGTACGTGACGCCGAAGGTCACCTTCAACGCGACGCAGTACCAGATGGAGGCGGCCTCGAGTACGCCTACGGCGCAGAATAACTTCTCGCGCGTGCTGCCGACCATGAGCCTGGATTCGGGCATGACGTTCGAGCGCGAGGCACCGACGGTCAGCCGCCTGTTTGGCGTGAATTATGTGCAGACGCTCGAGCCGCGGCTGTTCTATGTGTACACCCCGTTCCGCGACCAGAGCCAGTTCCCGCTGTTCGACACGGTGCAGTCCGACTTCGGCTACGGGCAGATCTTCAGCGAGAACCCGTTCACCGGCTACGACCGCATTGCCGACAACAATAAGCTGACCGGCGGCCTGACCACGCGCCTGATCGAAGCCGACACCGGCATCGAGCGCTTCCGCGGCACCATCGCGCAGCGCTACGACTTCACCGGCCAGCGCGTGCAGATCAACAGCACGCTGGCGGATCCCAAGGCGGGTTTCTCGGACCTGCTGGCGGCCACCACCATCCAGATGTTCCGCGGCTATTACCTGGACGCGGGGGTGCAGTACAACCCGGACAGCGACCGGATCAACTACGGCAACGTGGCGGTCTCTTACCGGCCCGAGTCGCGCAAGGTGATTAACGCAGGCTACCGCTACCGCCGCCCGACCTCGGTGACCGACAACACCGCGATCGACCAGTTCGAGGTGTCAAGCCAGTGGCCGATCACGCGGCGTGCCTACGGCATTGCACGCTTTGCCTTTGACCTGGCCGCGAGCCAGATGGTCGATGCGCTGGCCGGCGTCGAGTACGCCGCCGACTGCTGGGTCGGCCGCGTGGTCTACCAGCGCTTCCGCAACACCACGGATGGCTACACCGGGCGGGTCTTCCTGCAGGTGGAGTTCCGTGGCCTTTCCAAGATCGGTTCCAACCCGTTGAATATCCTGCGCCTGAACGTGCCCGGCTATGAGCCCGTGTCGGCCAAGCCGGTGCCGACGACCCAGTTCGATCACTATGAATGACGGATTACGATGAAACGTCAAGAATTCGCCGTGTTTTCCTTCCTCCTGACGTCCTGGCACCGCTTGCTGCTGCCGGCCGTGCTGGCCGCCATGACGGTGCCGGCTGCCGCGCAGCTCAAGGCGCCCGGGACGGCGCCGCGCTCCAGCGGCATCTTCGTGCCGCAGGCGTCTGACGTCGCGGCGCCGTCGAGCCAGCCCAAGCTGGGCGTGCCGCCGGCCGGCGGCCAGAAGCGTTCGCAGCTGGTCGACGAAGTGGTCGCGGTCGTCAACAACAGCGTGATCACGCGGCGCGAGCTGCTCGACCGTGCCGATGAAATCGAAGGCCAGCTGCGTGCCGCCGGCCGCCCGGTGCCTGCGCGCGCCGACCTGCTGGGCGAGGTGCTAGAGCGCCTGGTGATGGAGCGCGTGCAGACCCAGGCCGCACAGGAAGCCGGCATCCGCGTGACCGACCAGGAAATCGACCGCGCCATCGAATCGGTGGCGCAGCAGAACCGGCTGAACGCGACCGAGCTGCGCCGCCGCGTCGAGGCCAGCGGCATGACCTGGACCAAGTACCGCGAGGAACTGCGCAAGCAGGTGCAGGTGATCCGCCTGCGCGAGCGCGAGGTCGATTCCAAGGTGCAGGTCTACGACGGCGAGATCGACAACTACCTGGCGGCCCGCGGCGGCCAGGGCGCCGCCAGCGGCCCGACCGAATACAACGTGGCGCAGATCCTCGTGCGCGTGCCCGAGAATGCCTCGGACGCACAGAAGCAGGCGCAGCGCGCCAAGGCCGAAGGGCTGCTCAAGCAGGCCCAGGGCGGCGCCGACTTCGCGCAGCTGGCGCAGGCCAATTCCGAGGGCGCCGAGGCGGCCCAGGGCGGTGCGATGGGCTTCCGCGAGATCGGCCGCCTGCCGGCACAGTTCGCCAACGCCGTGGTCGACCTGCAGGCTGGCGCAGTGGCGCCGCAGGTGGTGGAAAGCGCCGCGGGCTTCCATGTGGTCAAGCTGGTGGCCAAGCGCGCGGCGCCGGCATCGAGTCCGGCCGCGGCCTCGAAGATCACCCAGACCCAGGTGCGCCACATCCTGATCCGCACCGGCCCCAACATGCCCGAGGCCGAGGCGCGCCGCCAGCTCAGCACGCTGCGCGACCGCATCACCCACGGCGGCGACTTTGCCGACGCGGCCAAGCGCTTCTCGCAGGACGGCTCGGCGCAGAACGGCGGCGACCTCGGCTGGGTCTCGCCGGGCGAGCTGGTGCCCGAGTTCGAGCAGGCCATGGGCCGCCTGCGCCCGAACGAGATCTCGGAGCCGGTGGTCACGCAGTTCGGCGTGCACCTGATCCAGGTTCTCAACCGGCGCGAGACCGAGATGTCGCCCGAGAAACAGCGCGACTTCGCCCGTGCCGAAGTCCGCGAACAGAAGCTGCGCGCAGCCTATGATGACTGGGTGCGCCAGCTGCGTTCGCAGGCGTACGTGGAGTACCGGGTCAACCGGCAGCGCTGAAGCGCCGGCCCCCGATCCGCTGACCTGACATGCCCGACCCGCTAGCCCTTGCCATCTCGACCGGTGAACCCGCCGGCATCGGTCCCGATATCACCATCGGGGCGTTGCTGCAGCTGGCGGGCGCCAACAATGGCGTCGGCGGCGGGCAATACCGCTTCCATGTGCTGGGCGATGCCCGCCTGCTGGCCGATCGCGCCGCAGCGCTGGGCGCCACGCACGCCTGGGAGCGGCGCATTGCCGACGGCGACGTGGTGGTCGAGGACATCCCGCTGGCGGTCGCGTGCGAGGCCGGGCGGCTCGACGCGCGCAACGGCCCCTATGTGCTGAAGCTGCTCGATGCCGCCATCCGCGGCTGCCGCGCGCGCGGCAAGGCCGCGCCCCGGTATGCCGCAATGATCACGGCGCCGGTGCAGAAGAGCACCATCAACGACGCCGGGGTGCCCTTCACCGGCCATACCGAATACCTGGCCGAGAGCGCCCGCGTGCCGCGCGTGGTGATGATGCTGGCCGGCCCGCAGCCGGCGCACGACGGCGCCATGCTGCGCGTGGCGCTGGCCACCACCCACCTGCCGCTGCGCGCGGTGCCCGATGCGCTGTCGGTGCCGCTGCTGGTGCAGACGCTGTCGATCATCGATGCCGACCTGCGCCGCTACTTCGGCATCTCGCGGCCGCGCATCCTGGTCACGGGCCTGAACCCGCACGCCGGCGAAAGCGGCCATATGGGCCGCGAAGAGATCGACATCATCACACCCGCGCTGGCGCAGGCAAAAGATGCCGGCATCGACGCGCGCGGGCCCTTTCCGGCCGACACGCTGTTCCAGCCGCGCCACCTGCGCGATGCCGACTGCGTGCTGGCGATGTACCATGACCAGGGGCTGGCGCCACTGAAATACGGCACCTTCGGCCACGGCGTGAATATCACGCTGGGGCTGCCCTTTATCCGCACCTCGGTGGACCATGGCACCGCGCTCGACCTTGCCGGCACCGGCCAGGCCGAACACGGCAGCATGATCGAGGCCATCCGCAGTGCGGTCACCATGGCCGGCCACGCCAATGGCCGGCGCCCTGGCAGCAACGGTGCCACGGGCAGCCATCCTGGCCACACCCATTCCGGCCCGCAGCCGCCAGGCTGAAGCTGGACGAATAACCCATGCGTTCAAACGTGCACCAGGGCCATGTGGCCCGCAAACGATTCGGGCAGAACTTCCTGGTCGACGACACCATCATCCACGGCATCGTCAATGCCATCAGCCCGCAGGCCGACGACGTGCTGGTCGAGATCGGTCCCGGCCTGGGTGCCCTGACCACCCCGCTGCTCGAACGGATTCCGCAGATGCAGGTGGTGGAGCTGGACCGCGACCTGGTCGAGCGCCTGCGCCGCCGCTACGGCGAGCGTCTGCAGGTCCATGCCGGCGACGCGCTGGACTTCGACTTCGGCAAGCTGGAGGTGCCAGGACGGCCGCTGCGCATTGTCGGCAACCTGCCGTACAACATTTCCAGCCCGCTGCTGTTCCACCTGATGGACTTCGCCGACCAGGTGCGCGACCAGCACTTCATGCTGCAGAAGGAAGTGGTGGAGCGCATGGTGGCCGAGCCCGGCAGCAAGGCCTTCGGGCGGCTGTCGATCATGCTGCAGGTCCGCTACTACATGGAGCATGTGCTCGACGTGCCGCCGGGCAGCTTCAACCCGCCGCCCAAGGTCGATTCCGCCGTGGTGCGCATGATCCCCTGGCCGCGCCACCTCGATGGCCGGCTGCGTTCGCCGCATGCCGATTGCGACATCACCGTGCTGGGCGACGTGGTTACCGCGGCGTTCTCGCAGCGGCGCAAGGTGCTGCGCAATACGCTGTCGTTCCTGCGCGACCAGGTCGACTTCGACGCGATGGGCTTCGACCTGGGCCGCCGTGCCGAGGAAGTGCCCGTCGGCGAGTATGTCGAACTGGCCCGGCGCCTGGGTGGTACGCCATCCGGCCAGGCCGGACAGGCCGCTTGAGGCCCCCGCATCCCGAATCCCGAATTTCCCGCGACTATTTCGTGCAAGACCGTCCCATGACAGCCCAGACCCAAACCAACCGGCGTCCCGTGATCCTGACCGGCGACCGTCCCACCGGCCCGCTGCACCTTGGCCACTACGTCGGCTCGCTGAAGAGCCGCGTGGTGCTGCAGGACTCGCATGAGCAATACGTGCTGCTGGCTGACACCCAGGCCATGACCGACAACGCGCACGATCCCGACAAGGTGCGCCGCAACGTGCTGGAAGTGGCGCTGGACTACCTGGCCGTGGGCATCGACCCGGCCAAGACCACCATCACCGTGCAGTCGCACCTGCCGGCGCTGGCCGAACTGACGCTGATGTACCTGAACTTCGTCACGGTGGCGCGGCTTGAGCGCAACCCGACCATCAAGGAAGAGATCCAGGCGCGTGGCTTTGGCCGCGACATCCCGGCGGGCTTCCTGTGCTACCCGGCATCGCAGGCCGCGGACATCACCGCCTTCAAGGCCCATGTGGTGCCGGTGGGCGAAGACCAGGCGCCGCTGATCGAGCAGACCAACGAGATCGTGCGCCGCATCAACCACCAGGTCGGCCGCGAAGTGCTGCCCGAATGCAAGGCCCTGATCCCCGAGTTCGGCCGCCTGCCTGGCGTGGACGGCAAGGCCAAGATGAGCAAGTCGCTGGGCAACGCGATCGCGCTGGGGGCCTCGCCCGAGCAGATCAAGGCCGCCGTGCACAGCATGTACACCGACCCCAATCACCTGCGCGTGTCGGACCCGGGCCAGGTCGAGGGCAACGTGGTGTTCACCTACCTGGATGCGTTCGACCCCAACACCGAGGAAGTCAAGGCGCTGAAGGAGCACTACCAGAAGGGCGGCCTGGGCGACATGGTGCTCAAGCGCCGCGTCGAGGGCGTCCTGCAGGACATGCTGGCCCCGATCCGCGCGCGCCGCGAGGAACTTGCCAAGGATCCGGACTATGTGTTCGACATCCTGCGCCAGGGCACTGCGAAGGCGCGTGCACTGACCCAGCAGACGCTGGACGAAGTGCGCGACGCGCTCGGCATGTTCTCGTTCGAGGCACGCC
>NZ_JFJW01000127.1:2351-17777 GCF_000611125.1 Cupriavidus sp. SK-4 | reverse complement strand
CCGGTCGCCGCCGTATTACGCTAGCCGCGCCGCTCAGGCGCGGCGATTGACCAGCACGATGCCGGCCAGCACCAGGAGTGCCGCCACGGCAAAGCGCGGGCCCACCGCGTCGTGCATCAGCACCACGCCGAAGGCGACCCCGAACAGCGGCGTCAGGAAGGAAAACACCGACAGCCGCGACGCCAGGTAGCGCCGCAGCAGCCAGAACCAGGTCAGGTAGCTGGCAAACGCGATCAGCACTGATTGGTAGAACAGGCTCGCCAGCACCACCCCGTCGATCTGCACGGTTGCGGTCTGGCCGGCGGCCACCGCCATCGCCAGCAGCATCACCGCGGATACCCCCAACTGGTACAGCAGGGTCTTGCTGGCCGGGGCGCTGGCCAGCGGGCTGGCGCGCACCACCACGGTGGTGGCGGCCCACAGTGCGCCGGCGAGGATGCCAAGCGCATCGCCCAGCAGCGTGCTGCCCTGCGCCGACGGCGCGGCAATGCCATCGGCAAAGGCCAGCGCCATGCCCGCGAACGCGAGTGCCACGCCCAGCCATTGCCCGGTTTGCAACCGCTCGCCCAGCACCACGAAATGCAGTCCCAGCGCGGTGAAGATCGGCGCGGTGTACAGGAACACCGCCATGCGCGAGGCGGTGGTGTGGCCCAGCCCGACGAAGATGCAGAAGAACTCCGCGCCGAACAGCAGCCCGGCCAGCAAGCCGGCGTTCAGCGTGCCGTCGCGCCGCCACAGCGGCGTGCCGCGCCAGGCGGCAAAGCCGAACACCAGCAACGCCGCCACTGCCGAGCGCACGCCGGCCTGCAGCACCGCGCCCATCAGCGGCGCGGTGACCTTGATCACCACCTGCTGCAGGCCCCAGGCGGCGCACAGCACCACCATCAGGCCCACGGCGAAGCCGTCGAGCGGCTGCCGGGCCAGGCTTTGCGTGCTCATGGCGAGCGTGCGTCAGGGACGGCTGGCGTCGCGGGTGGAATGGCGCTCGATCAGCTCGATCTTGTAGCCGTCCGGGTCTTCGACAAAGGCGATCACGGTGGTGCCGCCCTTGACCGGGCCGGCTTCGCGCACAACCTTGCCCCCGGCGGTGCGGATGCGCTCGCACGCGGCCGCGGCATCGTCGGTTTCCAGCGCGATATGGCCGTAGGCCGTGCCCAGGTCATATTGGTCGACGCCGTAGTTGTAGGTCAGTTCCAGCACCGCGGTCTCGCTCTCGGGGCCGTAGCCGACAAAGGCGAGGCGGTACTTGTATTCAGGGTTGTCGCTCTGGCGCAGCAGCTGCATGCCGAGCACGCGCGTGTAGAAATCGATGGAGCGCTGCATGTCGCCGACGCGCAGCATGGTGTGGAGGAGTCGCATTTGAGGGCCTTCAACTGTTTTAGGTATAGGAAGGCGCCATTTTAGTGCGTTTGGCCGAAACCTACCGGCCCGCTTCCGCCCGCTCAGAAGGTCGGCAACAGCTCGGGCGGGTGTGCCCGCAGTTGCGCGCGCGCATCGCGGAACTCGGGGAAGATCGATTCCACGGTCTGCCAGAAGCGCGGGCCGTGGTTCATTTCCTTCAGGTGCGCCAGCTCGTGCGCGGCGACATAGTCGATCATCGACAGCGGGAAATGCATCAGGCGCCAGTTCAGCCGGATCTTGCCGTCGGCGGTGCAGCTGCCCCAGCGCGTGGCGGCCGAGGTCAGCGCAAAGCCGGTGTGGCGCACGCCCAGCTTGTCGGCGTAAATGTCGAGCCGCTCGGCCAGCAGCCGGCGCGCCTGCTGCTGCAGCCAGCCCTGCACGCGGTCCTTGATCTGCTGCTCGTCGGCATGGCCCGGCAGCGCCAGGTGCAGCACGCGGCGGTCGGCATCGAACAGCAGCGCGCCGAGCGGCGACTCCAGCGACAGCGTCAGCGGCTGCCCCAGGAAGGGCAGGCTGGCGCCGTCGCGCCATTGCACCGTGGGCAGGATGCGGCGCGACTCGCGGTGGCGCCACTCGCCCAGCTTGTTGAAGATCCAGCGCTGTTTTTCCAGGATGGCCGACTCGATGTCCGCCAGCGTGACCCAGCGCGGCGCCGTGATCGACAGGCCGCGGTCGTCGATGGTGAAGCCGATGGTGCGGCGCGCCGAGCGCTTGAGCGTGTAGTGCAGCGGCCGTTCGCCGATACGCAGCAGGCGAGCATTGGGTTGCGGCACCGGCCATGCGGGCTGCTGCGGGGGCTCTGGTGCAAGCGGGTCCGCAGACTGCGGCGCCTGGGCGGACTCCGCCAGCGGCAGCTCCAGCTGCGCGCCGTCGGCGTCGGGTCGCAGCAGCTTCATGCGGCGGGCCCGCCCGGGCCCGCGCCCCGGTAGCTCTGCGGATCGATGCGGCGCATGTCGCGCTCGATCCATTCCGCCACCTCCTGGTTGAGCTGGTCGGCGGTCTTGTTGGCCGAGGCGATCGCCGGGCCGACCGAGATCGTCACCATGCCCGGGCGCTTCAGGAACGAATTGCGCGGCCACACCCGGCCCGAGTTGACCGCCATCGGCAGCACCCAGGCGCCGGTTTCCACTGCCAGGCGCGCGCCGCCGCTCTTGTAGCGCGCCTTCTCCAGGCCCGAAGGCGTGCGCGTGCCTTCCGGGAACATGATGATCCAGGCGCCTTCGGCCAGCCGCTCGCGGCCCTGGCGCGCGGCCGAGGCGAAAGCGCGGGTGCCTTCCTTGCGGTTGATATGGACCATCTTCAGCATGCCCAGCGCCCAGCCGAAGAACGGCACCAGCAGCAGCTCGCGCTTGAACACGAAGCACAGCGGCTTGGGCATCAGCGCCACGTAGGCCACGGTTTCCCAGGCCGACTGGTGCTTGGACAGCAGCACCACCGGCTTGTCGAGCATCACGTCCATATGCTCATGGCCTTCGATGCGGTACTGGATGCCGCAGATGCCGCGCGCGGCCCAGATCACCAGCAGGGGCCAGCCGCGCACGAAGCGGAAGCGCTGGTCGGCATTCATGAACGGGAACACCAGGAAGCAGGCGCAGGCGTAGGGTGGCGTCAGCACCAGCAGGTACAGCGCAAACAACAGGGAACGAAGAAACGTCATGCGGGGGGCGCGAATAGGGAATGGATGCGGGCGGTCAGCCGGCGCTATGAGCGGGCGGGCGCTGTGCGCCGCCGTTGCCGGTCAGCCAGCGTGCAAACGCGCGCAGGTCGTCGTGTACCTGCGTGCCCGGCGGCAGGCCACCCTGGTCGAAGGTCTTCTGGCCTTTGCCGCTGCGCACCAGGTGCGGCGCGCAGCCAACCGCCACGCCGGCTTCCAGGTCGCGCAACGAATCGCCAACGATGGGCACGCCGCGGAGCTCGATGCCGAAGCGCTCGCTGATCTGCTCCAGCATGCCCGGCTTGGGCTTGCGGCAGTCGCAACCGTCTGCGGCGGTATGCGGGCAGAAGAACACCGCGTCGACGCGCCCGCCCAGGCGCGCGAGCAACGTGTGCATCTTCTCGTGCATGGCGTTGAGCGCGCTCATCTCGAACAGCCCGCGGCCGATGCCGGACTGGTTGCTGGCGAGGATCACGCGGTAGCCGGCCTGGTTCAGCGCGGCGATGGCCTCCAGGCTGCCGTCGATCGGCACCCATTCATCGGGCGTCTTGATGAACTGGTCGCTGTCGAGGTTGACCACCCCGTCGCGGTCCAGGATGACAAACTTGGGCGGCGTCTGTGGCATGTGCGGCTCCGGTGGCTGAGATCAGGCGGCCAGCTTGGAGATGTCGGCCACGCGGTTGGCCATCGCATGCAGCGAAGCCAGCAGCGCCAGGCGGTTGGCGCGCAGCTGCGCGTCCTCGGCCATCACCATCACATCATTGAAGAAGCGGTCGACGGCATCGCGTAGCTGGGCCAGGTCGCGCAGCGCGGCGGTGAAATCGCCGCTGGCGAAGGCTGCTTCCACGGCCGGGCGCACGCGCTCGATGGCGGCGTGCAGCGCGCCTTCTGCCTCTTCCTGGAACAGCGCCGGATCGACCGCGCCGACCGGCTCGGTGTTCTTGCGCAGGATGTTGGTGATGCGCTTGTTGGCGGCGGCCAGGGCCTCGGCCTCGGGCAGCGCGGCAAAGGTGCGCACTGCCTCCATGCGGCCCAGGATGTCATGCAGCTGGTCCGGGCGCAGGCTGACCACGGCCTCGACTTCGTTGGTGGTGTAGCCCTTGTCCTTCAGGTAGCCGCGCACGCGGTCGTACAGGAAGTCGGCGATTGCCTCGGGTGCCGGCTTGACTGCAGCGATGCCGGCAAAGGCGTGCTGCGTCAGCGCCAGCAGCGACGACAGCGACAGCGCCAGCGGCTTTTCGATCAGCATGCGCAGGATGCCAAGCGCATGGCGGCGCAGCGCGAACGGGTCCTTCTCGCCGGTGGGCTGCAGGCCGATGCCCCAGATCCCGACCAGGGTCTCGAGCTTGTCGGCCAGCGCCACGGCGGTGCTGACCGCGCCTGCGGGCAGCGCATCGCCGGCAAAGCGCGGACGGTAGTGTTCGGAGCAGGCCAGTGCCACGTCTTCGGCCTCGTCATCGTGACGGGCGTAGTACGTGCCCATGGTGCCCTGCAGCTCGGGGAACTCGCCGACCATGTCGGTCAGCAGGTCGGCCTTGGCCAGTTCAGCGCCGCGCATCGCGGCGGCCTTGTCGGTGGGCACGCCGCTGTCGTTGAGCGCATCGGCGATATGGCCGGCGATCTGCTGCAGGCGCTGCACGCGGTCCAGCTGGGTGCCGATCTTGTTGTGGTAGACCACGCTGGCCAGTTGCGGCACGCGCGATGCCAGCGTCTTCTTGCGGTCCTGGTCGAAGAAGAACTTGGCATCGGCCAGGCGCGGGCGCACCACGCGCTCGTTGCCGGTGATGATCGACTGCGGCGTCTCGGTGGCCAGGTTCGACACGATCAGGAAGCGGTTGCGCAGGTGGCCGTCGGCATCGGTCAGCGCAAAGTACTTCTGGTTGGTCTGCATGGTCAGGATCAGGCATTCCTGCGGCACCGCCAGGAAGGCTTCCTCGAAATGGCAGGCATAAACCACGGGCCATTCCACCAGCGAGTTGACTTCATCGAGCAGCGACTCGGGCATGATCACCTGGTCGGCGCCGGCTTCCTTGAGCAGCGCGGCGCGCATGCGCTCGCGGCGCTCGGCATAGCTGGCCACCACGTGGCCGGCGGACTCCAACTGCTGCGCATAGTCGTTGGCATGCGCGATCTCGATCCTGCCGTGGGACAGGAAGCGGTGGCCCTGGGTCAGGTTGCTGGCCTGCAGCCCCAGCAGCGTCACCGGCAGGATCTCGGCGCCGAACAGCGCGATCAGGCTGTGCGCCGGGCGCACGAAATGCACCGTGCTGCCGTCCGGGCGCTGGTAGCTCATGACCTTGGGGATCGGCAGCTTCGCAATGGTGTCTTCCAGCGCTGCCTGCACCGCGGCAGCCAGTTCGGCGCCGCGTGCGGTATAGCGGTAGAAGAAGGCCTCGGCCTTGCCGTCGGAGGCGCGCTCCAGCGACTGCCAGTCGATCTCGGCGACGCCGACCGACTTGGCCAGCGCGGCCAGCTTCTTGGCCAGCGGCGCGGTGGGCTCGCCGTTGGCGTCCAGCGCCACCGACAGCGGCAGGACCTTCTCGCGCTGCTCGCGGTCCGGCGCGCTGCGGCGCACGCCCGACACCAGCGCGGCCAGGCGGCGCGGGGTGGCGAACGGCGTCACGGTGGCGCCCGGTTCAAGCAGGTCGCGCTCGCCCAGGCCGGCGAACAGGCCCTGCGCGAAGGCGTCGCCCAGGCGCCCCAGCGCCTTGGGTGGCAGTTCTTCGGTGAACAGTTCGATCAGCAGCGAGTCGGTCATGGGTTGCGACATGAATCGTATCCAGCAAGTTGTAGCGCGCGCCGCTTATCAGCAGCGCGGCGAAAGATTAGGTTCTACTCCGGACAGCAGCCACAGGCCGTTCTGTTGTCGGAATTGCAGCGTGGTGTAGGCGCATTGCGCGGCCGCTGCGGCGCTGGCCGCGCCGTTGCTGCCACCGCGGCTGCCTGCAGCCGGGAAGCGCGCGTCGATGCGGCGCAGGCGCTTGTCGTAGCGGATCTCGTCGATGCGCCCGCCCACCCAGAAATCGATCTTCGGCGGCAGCTGCGCCGCCGAGTGGTAGGTCTTGACCGTGCGGCGGGTGCGGCCGTTGTGGGTCTCCATCTCCACCCACGTCAGCGGATAGCGGATCGCGCTTTCATAGGCGCGCAGCGGCACGCGGTGCCATCCCAGGTCGCGCTGGCCGGACAGGTCGCACGAGAACGAGCGCACCAGCTGCGTCCACTGGTCGAGCGCGTTCAGCGACGGGCGCCATTGGCGCGCCATGGCCAGCTGCAGCGCCTGCGGGTCGGCCTCGCACACATTGCTCAGCTCCGCCGGCAGCATCAGCGCCTGCGCGCTGGGTGCCGCCTGCGCGCGCGCGCCGATGGCATTGCCGGCGGCGGCGAGCGCGGCGGTCGCCATGGCGCAGCACAACGCGCTGCGCGCCAGTTGCGTCATGCCCGGGCTCCGCCGTTGCTGCACATTGGGAAGCCGAGGGCCTCGCGCGAGTCGTAGTAAGCCTGTGCCACCTGGCGCGACAGGTTGCGGATGCGGCCGATATACGCCGCGCGCTCGGTCACCGAGATCGCGCCGCGCGCGTCCAGCAGGTTGAAAGTGTGGGCGGCCTTGAGCACCTGCTCGTAGGCGGGCAGCGCCAGGCGCGTGCCGGCGGCCTGGCCTTCCTCGGCGCCGTCGCCATTGCCCATCAGCCGCTTGGCCTCGCCTTCGTGCTCGGCGAAATGGCGGAACAGGATCTCGGTGTTGCTGTGCTCGAAGTTGTAGGTCGACTGCTCGACTTCATTCTGGTGGTACACGTCGCCATAGGTCAGGCGGCGCGTCTCGCCGTTCTCGACCCACTCGGTCCAGATCAGGTCAAAGACGTTCTCGACCTTCTGCAGGTACATCGCCAGGCGTTCGATGCCGTAGGTGATCTCGCCGGTGATGGGCTTGCAGTCGATCCCGCCCACCTGCTGGAAGTAGGTGAACTGCGTCACTTCCATGCCGTTGAGCCAGACTTCCCAGCCCAGGCCCCAGGCGCCCAGCGTGGGGTTCTCCCAGTCGTCCTCGACGAAGCGGATGTCGTTCTGCTTGAGGTCCAGGCCGAGCGCCTCGAGCGAGCCCAGGTACAGCTCCAGAATGTTCTCGGGCGCGGGCTTGAGCACCACCTGGTACTGGTAGTAGTGCTGCAGGCGGTTGGGGTTCTCGCCATAGCGGCCGTCCTTGGGGCGGCGCGACGGCTGCACGTAGGCGGCGCGCCACGGCTCGGGGCCGAGCGCGCGCAGGAAGGTGTGTACGTGGGATGTGCCGGCGCCGACCTCCAGATCGATGGGTTGCAACAGCGCGCAGCCCTGCCGGTCCCAATAGGCCTGCAGGGTCAGAATCATTTGTTGGAAGGTCAGCATATGAAGACTAGGTAGAGGCACCCGGGCGCGGTAGCGCCGCCCGGCATGCAGGCCCCGCAGCGCGTGCCGGAGCCGGCGCATGCGGATTTTGCCAAACCCTGAATTCTATCGGCTTTTTGGCAAGGCGCCCCTTTTGGCGGGGCCGGCTAGGGCACGCACCGGTGGCTGAACATGCTTGCCAATGTCGGCCCTACGCAACGCATCGGGAAAATACTGAGGCGGATTTCAGGTTTGGCCGCTGCTAGCCGATAGTGTTTTTGTATACAGTATGAGTAAGCAACCCGTTTCAGAGCGTTGCGGTTGACAGTCCGTGCCGGCATGGCGGGCACGGCGGCTGCTGGCTGGCACCGCAGTAGCCGTTTGTCGGTAACTGATATTGATGGGGACTTGGCATCATGGCACTTCTTTCTCGCAAACCTTACCTGGTCGCAATCGCGGTCATGATCGCCGCGGCCACCGTGTCCGTGGCGACCGGGCTGCTGGGCTGAACCGGCTGGCGCTCACCTGAGGCGCCACAACCGGCACCGCAATCAAGCGCCGGACGGCGGCAGCGATCCCGCCGCGTCCGGTGCCTGCTTCTGCCTGTGCCTTCAGCTTGTGCCGCGCAGCTTGCGCGCACGCCAGGCAGCCATCCCCAGCACCAGCGCAAACAGCGCCAGCACCGGCGCGTTCCCCCAGCGGATATAGGGCGTCAGCCCCTGCATGCCCTGCACCTCGGCCGCCAGCGTGCCGACCGTGAAGGTCGGCAGGCGTTGCTGCACCGAGCCATCCGGGCGTACCACCGCGGTCATGCCGGTATTGGTCGAGCGCAGCATCGGCCGGCGCGTTTCCAGCGCGCGCATGCGCGAGATCTGCAAATGCTGGTCCAGCGCGATGGTGTCGCCGAACCACGCCAGGTTGGTCAGGTTGGCCAGGACATTGGCCGGCGCCGGCTGCTGGCGCAGCGTCTGCGCGATTTCCTCGCCGAACAGATCCTCGTAGCAGATATTGGGCGCCACGCGCACGCCGCGCACCGGCAGCGAGGCCTGGTCGAGCCCGCCGCGGCGGAAGTCGCCCAGCGGCATCTTCATCATGTCGACGAACCAGCGGAACCCCAGCGGGATGAATTCGCCGAACGGCACCAGGTGGTGCTTGTTGTAGCGGTACAGGCGTTCGGTCTCGGGGCCCAGGCCGAAGACGCTATTGGTGAAGTCCACCGGGGAGTCGGCGCCGGCGGCGCCGAACAGCACCGTGGTGCCGCTGCCCAGCGCGTAGTCTCGCACCGCCACGGCCACGTCGACCGGCAGCTCCTGCAGGATGACCGGGAATGCGGTTTCTGGCGTGACCACGAGGTCGGCCGGCGCGGCGGTGATCATGTCGCGGTACAGCTCGATCGAGCGCTGGATGCCGGCGGGCTCGAACTTGATGTCCTGGGCCACGTTGCCTTGCAGCAGCCGCACCGACAGCGGCTTGCCGGCGGGAGTGGTCCAGGCCAGCGGCGCCAGCGCGGCGCCCGCAGCGGGCAGGGCCAGTGCCAGTGCCAATGCGCCCAGCGCCCGGCCGCGTTCGCCGCGGCCCAGCCCGCGTACGGCAGCCGCCAGCAGTGCCGCCACCGCGGCGGCCAGGGCGCCGATGCCGTACACGCCAACGAGCGGCGCGAAGCCGGCCAGCGGGCCATCGGCATGGGCATATCCGCCCGACAGCCACGGGAAGCCGGTAAACACCACGCCGCGCAGCCATTCGGCGAGACCCCAGGCAGCGCCGAAGGCCAGCGGCGCCAGCAGCGTGGCCCTGGGCAGGCGCGCCGTCAGCCGATGCCACAGCGCGCCGGCCAGCGCCGGGTAGAGCGACAGGAAGCCCGAGAACAGCACCACCGCGAGCGCGGCCATCCACGCCGGCATCTCGCCGTAGACGTGCATGCTGATATAGAGCCACCAGATGCCGGACAGGAACCAGCCCAGCCCGAAGGCATAGCCAGTGGCGGCAGCCAGGCGCGCGCGCGGCGCGTCGGCCATCAGCGCGGCCAGGCCGGCCAGCGACAGGATCTGCAGCCACCACCAGTCATGGGGGGCGAAGGCTTGCGTATGGGCGATGCCGAGCACGCCGGCCAGCAGCAGCCGCGCCATGGTCGCCGTGCGCGAATGCGCGCGCGTGCCAGGCACGCCGGTCGGGGCGGCGTCGGCAGCTGCGGCGCCGTTGAGGATCGGGGCGGAACGCTTCATGCGCCGGCCGCGCCCGCGTTGTCGCCGTTGGATTCGCGGTGCACCTGCAGCAGGTGCACCTGCCGCGCGTCGGCGCGCAGCACCTCGAAGCGGATCGGCGGCAGGGTGATGACTTCGCCGCGGTGGGGCACGTGGCCCACATGGTTGGACAGCAGCCCGCCCACGGTATCGACGTCGTGGTCGGAGAAGGCGGTGCCGAAGGCCTCGTTGAACTGGGCGATCTCGGTCAGGCCGTGCACGCGCCAGCTGCCGTCGGGCATCGGCAGGATATTGTCCTGGTCTTCGTCCAGGTCGAACTCATCCTCGATGTCGCCCACGATCTGCTCCAGCACGTCCTCGATCGTCACCAGGCCGGCCACGCCGCCGTACTCGTCGACGACCATGGCGATATGGTTGCGGTTGATGCGGAAGTCGCGCAGCAGGATGTTCAGGCGCTTGGACTCGGGGATGAACACCGCCGGGCGCAGGGTCTCGCGCAGGTCGAAGGCGGGGTCGGTGTAGTAGCGCAGCAGGTCCTTGGCCAGCAGGATGCCGATGATGTTGTCACGGCTGCCTTCGTAGACCGGGAAGCGCGAGTGCGCGGTCTGCTGCATGAAGGGGATGAACGCCTCCGGGGCATCAGCGATATTGACCATATCCATCTGCGCGCGCGGCACCATGATGTCGCTCGCGGTCAGTTCGGAGACCTGGAACACGCCCTCGATCATCGACAGCGAGTCGGCGTCGATCAGGTTGCGCTCATGCGCTTCCTGGAGCACTTCGAGCAATTCCGCGCGGGTGTCCGGCTCGGGGGAAATCAGGTCTGACAGGCGTTCGAGAAGCGATCTGGGTCGATCGGCCTGCTTCAGGTAAGCGGGCTTCGAACTGGGATAAGGGTCGTTCATTTCGCGGCGAGCGCGTGGTGGAGATCGTCTGAAGGATACACTAAAAGCCCGGCCGTCCCGTGACAGCGGGCGGTGGCCCGCGACTATATGTGCAGCAAGCGGCGCCCGGCCGGCGCCGCCTGTGAGACAGGGATCACGCGGGAATCACGCGGTGCGATCGCCCTGGTAGGGGTCGGCGTAGCCGAGCGCCTGCAGCGTTTCGGTCTCGATCGCTTCCATTTCCTCGGCCTCGGCGTCTTCCTCGTGCTCGTAGCCTTGGGCGTGCAGCACGCCGTGCACGATCAGATGCGCATAGTGCGCTTCCAGCGGCTTGCGCTGCTCGCGCGCCTCGGTTTCGACTACCGGGCAGCACAGCACGATATCGCCCGTGACCGGGTCTTCCGCGTTCTCCGCATAGGCAAAGGTCAGCACATTGGTGGCGTAATCCTTGCCGCGATAGGTGCGGTTCAGCGTGCGGCCTTCTTCCTCATCGACGAAGCGGATGGTCAGCGCGGCGTCGGCATACAGCGCCGACTTGACCCAGGTCTCGATCTTGCGGCGCGGCGGCAGGCCGGCGCGCTTGCCGACGCCGTCGCCGTTCTGGATCTCGAGCTCGAGTCCGGGCGGGGTGGCCGGCGTGCCGGTGGTGGTGACCACCGGCGTGGCGGTCACGGCCACCGACAGCGAGTCATGGTTGTCCGGGCGCACCAGCAGGCCAGCCTGCTGGTTGGTGTCGGTGTGCTCGGCCAGCAGCGCCACCACGCCGTCGGCGGCCTGCGACAGGTCCAGCGTCAGGCTGCGGCCGTCGGGCAGTTGCACGCGCAGCGCGTGCGCGGCGCTCTTGCGCGCGCGGCCGTCGCCGTCGAACAGGGTCAGGCTCACGGCGGAAGACTTGGATTTCTGGGATTTCAATTAAGCGTCCTTGTGCTGGGCGTGGTATTCGTCATAGGCATCGACGATGCGGGCCACCAGCGGATGGCGCACCACGTCGATGCTGGTAAAGCGGGTGCAGGCAATGCCGCGCACGTCGCGCAGCACGAGCTGCGCTTCCACCAGGCCGCTCTTCTGCCCGCGGGGCAGGTCGATCTGGGTGATGTCGCCGGTGATCACCGCCTTGGAGCCGAAGCCGATACGCGTGAGGAACATCTTCATCTGCTCGGGCGTGGTGTTTTGCGCCTCGTCCAGGATGATGAAGGCATGGTTCAGCGTGCGCCCGCGCATATAGGCCAGCGGCGCGATCTCGATCATCTGCCGATCGAACATCTTCTGCGTGCGGTCGAAGCCGAGCAGGTCATACAGGGCGTCGTATAGCGGGCGCAGGTAAGGGTCGACCTTCTGCGCCAGGTCGCCGGGCAGGAAGCCCAGGCGCTCGCCGGCCTCCACCGCCGGGCGCGTCAGCACGATGCGCTTGACCGCATCGCGCTCCAGCGCATCGACCGCGCACGCCACCGCCAGGTAGGTCTTGCCGGTGCCGGCCGGGCCGATGCCCATGGTCAGGTCGTGCGACAGGATATTGCGCAGGTAGTCGCGCTGCGCCACGGTGCGGCCCTGCAGGCCGGTGCGGCGCGTGTGCAGCACCGGCGATTCGTCGCCGATCTCGCGCTCCTCGACATCGCCGCCGTTGCCAGGCAGGTAGCTGCCATGCGCAGAGAGCTGGCGCGTTTCCACCAGGCCCAGCTGCACGTCGTCGATCGACAGCGGCGTGCGCGCCTGATTGTAGAAGCGCTCCAGTGCCGCCGCGGTGTCCTGCGCATTGTTGCCGCGAACCGTCATGCGGTGGCCGCGCCGCTGGATGGTCACGTCGAGCGCCTGCTCGATCTGGCGCAGGTTCTCGTCGAGTGGGCCGCACAGGTTCTGCAGCCGGGTGTTGTCGTCCTTGGGAGCGACAAATTCTGCGGATGGGACTTTCATCAGTTGGCGATGGCCTCGCTGGATAGTGCCTGGTTACTGCCGAACCACGATCTCGCCGCGCAGCGAGTGCGGGAACGCCTGCGTGATGCTGACATCGACCAGCTGGCCGATGAGCCGGTCGCGGCCGGCCTGCGGCACGCCCGGCAGCGCGAAGTTGACCACGCGGTTGTTCTCGGTGCGGCCGTGCAGCTCGGTCGGATCCTTGCGCGCGGGGCCTTCCACCAGGATGCGCTGCACCGTGCCGACCATGTTCTGGCTGATGCGCTGCACGTTGTCCTCGATGGTGGCCTGCAGCCGCTGCAGCCGGCGCAGCTTGACCTCGTGCGGGGTGTCGTCGTGCAGGTTGGCAGCGGGCGTGCCCGGGCGCGGGCTGAAGATGAACGAGAACGAGGTGTCGTAGCCGATCTCCTCGATCATCGCCATCAGCTTCTCGAAATCGGCATCGGTCTCGCCGGGGAAGCCGACGATAAAGTCCGACGACATCGACATATCCGGGCGCAGCACACGCAGCTTGCGGATGATGCTCTTGTACTCCAGCACGCTGTAGCCGCGCTTCATCGCCATCAGGATGCGGTCGGACGCATGCTGCACGGGCAGGTGCAGGTGGTTGACCAGTTTGTCGCAGCGGCCGTACAGCTCGACCAGGCGCGAGGTGAATTCCTTCGGGTGGCTGGTGGTGTAGCGGATGCGCTCGATGCCGGGGATCTCGGCCACGTACTCGATCAGCAGCGCAAAGTCGGCGATCTCGGTGGTGTCGCCCATCTTGCCGCGGTAGGCGTTGACGTTCTGGCCCAGCAGCGTGACTTCACGCACACCCTGTTCGGCCAGGCCGGCCACTTCGGCCAGCACGTCCTCGAACGGGCGCGACACCTCCTCGCCGCGGGTATAGGGCACCACGCAGTAGCTGCAGTACTTGGAGCAGCCTTCCATGATCGAGACAAAGGCGCTCGGGCCCTCGACGCGAGCCGGCGGCAGATGGTCGAACTTCTCGATCTCGGGGAAGGAGATGTCCACCTGCGACTGGCCGGTGCGCTGGCGGCGCGCGATCAGGTCGGGCAGGCGGTGCAGCGTCTGCGGACCGAACACCACGTCGACATAGGGCGCGCGCGAGACGATGCTGGCGCCTTCCTGGCTGGCCACGCAACCGCCCACGCCGATCACCAGGTCGGGTTTGACGGCCTTGAGCGCCTTCATCCGGCCCAGTTCCGAGAACACCTTCTCCTGCGCCTTCTCGCGCACCGAGCAGGTGTTGAACAGGATCACGTCGGCGTCTTCGACGTTGTCGGTGGGTTCCAGCCCCTGGCTGGCGTTGAGGACGTCGACCATCTTGCCCGAGTCGTACTCGTTCATCTGGCAGCCGTACGTCTTGACGAAAACTTTCTTCATATGCCGATCTCAGTGGTTGACCTGGGGGCATCAGGGTGTTGCAACAACACGGCCGGCGCGTGGGGCACGCCGGTCGCACTTCCGGGGGACTACGATTTCTTCTTCAGCGCCTTCTGTTCCGGCTCGCTCAGCACCCAGGCGGTCAGCAGCTGGCCGTACAGGTCCAGCTTGTACCGCACCGGCAGCTTCTGGCCCGCCACCGCGGCACTGGCCAGCAACTGGTTGTCGGTGCCGAACAGGCGCAGGCCCGGCGCCACGCCGACGGTCTTGCCGTCGAGCGTGGCCGTCTGCGGCGCACCGGCAGACGGCGTGGCGATAACCAGCCTGGCCGCCTGCGCATCGTCGGGGATCACCCGCACCGGCTGGGCCATCGCGCCTGCCGCACCGAGCAGCAGGGCGGCGGCGCAGGCCAGCGTTGGCAACAGCCTGCGGGCACGCCCGGGTTGGACAGACTCCGGCGCCTCGCGGCGCGCATCACGACCTGCTGGCATGGGGGAGAACTCCGACAAATGGGACGACGCGTTGGCGGGAATGGCCCAAAGGCGGGCGCAACCCGGTATTTTACCCCGCTGGCGGCCTGGCAGGGTCGGCGATGCGGCCGGGCTCAGAACAGGCAGGATGCCTCTTGCAGCACACGCTGCTTGGACACCGTGCCCATCAGTTCGCGGCCGGCGCTGTCGCGCACCAGCGGGATGCGGTTGATGCCATGCTCGGCAAACACCGCCAGGGCGTCGCGCAGGCGCGAATCCGGGGTCAGTGCGGGGAAGTCGCGCTCGGCCAGGGCCAGCACGTCGTCCGCGGCGCCCTCGCGCTGGGCGCGCTGCAGCGCGTGGATCGACAGCGCGCCCAGCAGGCGGCCATCCGCTTCGACCAGATAGAGGTAGCGCGTGCCGGTCTCGGCAAACTTGTCGGCCGCGGCCGCCAGGGTGGCGTTCGGGTCGAGCACGGTATCGGTCGGGTCGCACAGGCCCGCCAGCGTCAGCGTGCGGGCGTGTTCGGCCGCGGCCGAGGCCTGCGCGCGCTCGGCGATCACGCTGTACAGCGACAGCGTCTGGCAGCGTGACGCGGTGTAGTACGCGGCCACCGCGCCGATCATCGACGGCAGCAGCAGCGCGGGCGCCAGCGTCATCTCGAACACCATCAGCACCGACATCAGCGGCGCCTGGCTGGTGGCCGCCAGGAACGCGCTCATGCCCACCAGCGGCAGCAGCGGCGCCGCACCGGCCGCCGTGCCCTGCATGCCGATGGCCAGCAACTGCCCGAGCGCCGCCCCCACGAACAGCGACGGCGTGAACACGCCGCCGACCGCCCCCGAGCCCATGCTGATCACCGTAGCCACCAGCTTGGCCAGCAGCACGCCGGCCACCGGCACGCTCAGCGGCTGCTCCTGCAGGATGGTCTGGATGGTGGAATAGCCGTTGCCGACTACCTCGGGCACCGCCATCGCCAGCACGCCGACCAGCGCGCCGCCCAGCGTCAGCCGTGCCACTGGCCCGCCCGGCACGGCGGCAAAGCGGCTGCGCGCAAAGCCGGCCGCGCGCATGAACAGCGCGCCCGCAATGCCGGCGGCCACGCCCAGCGCCGCCGCGGCCAGCAGGATGTGGGGGCGCAGGTCGGGGGCGATATCCAG
>NZ_JFJW01000127.1:0-2335 GCF_000611125.1 Cupriavidus sp. SK-4 | reverse complement strand
GCGGCTGCAGGCCGCCGTGCCACTGGCTGACCATGGCGCCGGCCACCGAAGCCAGGAAGAGCGGCATCAGGCGCTGCACCGCGAGCGCCCCGAACACCACTTCGGCAACGAAGACGGCGGCGGAGAAGGGGGTGTGATAGACGGTGGCAAGGCCCGCCGCTGCCCCGCAGGCGGTCAGCATTCGGCGCATGTTAGAGCCGCCGCCGCGTTCCAGCCGGGTCGACGGAAACAGCGAGCCGCACAGCGCCGCCAGCTGGATCATCGCGCCTTCCTTGCCGACCGAGCTGCCGCTGACGATCGAGAAAAACGACGAGAGCGCGCGCAGCAAGGTGATCCGCACCGGCAGGCGGCCGCTGCCGTTGGCCACCGCTTCCATGTAGTCGGTGGCGCCGCCGTGGCTGCCGGCCAGGCGGTTGGCCAGCACCAGCAGGCCGCCCGCCAGCGCGCCGCCCACGGCCGGCACCACCACGCGCCACGCCAGCGCCAGCGTGGCGAATACGGCCACCACGTCGGCATGGCTGGAAAACAGCACGACGCCCGCGCCCTCCAGCGCTTCCTTGAACAGCGTGGTGGCAATGGCCGCGACGATCCCGACCGGGATGGCCGCGAACAGGATGACTTCCTGGTCTTCGAGGAAACGCAAGCGCATGGCGGCTTTCCGGGGCACATGTGGAGCGGGTGCGGAGCCGGAGAGGGGGCGGGCAGAGGCTGTCATGATAGCGCAGCGCCACCCGCGCAGACCCGATGTGCGCCGGCGCGCATGCGGGGCCGCGCCCGGTGCAGAACCCGCTGGTCCCGGACTGGTACACTACCGCTCTTTCCTTCGCGGGCGGGCCGGTGCCCTGCCATGCCGGCTTCCCGGCGTTCGCGTTCCGATTCCGATCCGATTACCAGGAGCCATCCGGCGTTTGGCGCACCGCGTGCGCAGCGATGGCCCAAGCAGCAATTCATGTCTTTTTCTGAACTCGGCTTGTCCGACAAGATTGTGCGTGCCGTGGCCGAACAGGGCTACACCACGCCGACCCCGATCCAGGCCCAGGCGATTCCCGCCATCCTCAAGGGCGGTGACCTGCTCGCCGGCGCGCAGACCGGCACCGGCAAGACCGCCGGCTTTACGCTGCCGATGCTGCAGATGTTGTCCGACTCCGCGGCGCGCGGCGCCAATGGCGCGCAGCGTCCGGCCCGCCTGCCGGTGCGCGCACTGGTGCTGACGCCCACGCGCGAACTGGCCGCCCAGGTCGAAGAGAGCGTGCGCAACTACGGCAAGTACCTGCGCCTGCGCTCGATGGTGATGTTCGGCGGCGTCGGCATCAATCCGCAGATCGAACAGCTCAAGCGCGGCGTCGAGATCGTCGTGGCCACGCCCGGCCGCCTGCTGGACCACGTGTCCCAGCGCACCATCGACCTGTCGCAGGTGGAACTGCTGGTGCTCGATGAAGCCGACCGCATGCTCGACATGGGCTTCATCCACGATATCCGCAAGATCCTCAACGTGCTGCCGGCCAAGCGCCAGAACCTGCTGTTCTCGGCGACGTTCTCGGACGAGATCCGCGCGCTGGCCGACCGCCTGCTGAACAACCCGGCCTCGATCGAGGTGGCGCGGCGCAATACCACGGCCGAGACCGTGGACCAGCGCGTCTACCCGGTGGACCGCGAGCGCAAGCGCGAACTGCTGGCCCACCTGGTGCGCCAGCATGACTGGCACCAGGTGCTGGTGTTTACGCGCACCAAGCACGGCGCCAACCGCCTGGCCGAGCAGCTGACCAAGGACGGCCTGTCGGCACTGGCGATCCATGGCAACAAGAGCCAGTCGGCGCGCACGCGCGCGCTGTCGGAATTCAAGACTGGCACGCTGCGGCTGCTGGTGGCAACCGATATCGCCGCGCGCGGCATCGACATCGACCAGCTGCCGCACGTGGTCAATTTCGACCTGCCCAACGTGCCCGAGGACTATGTGCACCGCATCGGCCGTACCGGCCGCGCCGGCGCCGAGGGCGAAGCGATCTCGCTGGTCTGCGTGGACGAGATTGCGCTGCTGCGCGATATCGAACGCCTGATCAAGCGCAAGCTCGAACAGACCGTGCTGCCGGGCTTCGAGGTCGACCCGAGCATCGCGCCCGAGCCGATCCAGAAGGGCCGCCAACAGCGTGGCGGTGGTGGCCAGGGGCAAGGACAAGGCCAGGGCCGCGGACGCGCCCAGGCGCGTCCGGCCGGCAACGAAGGCGAGGGCGCCCAGCGCCAGCGCCCGGCGCGCGAAGCGCAGGCTACGCCGCGGCAAGCCCAGGGCGGCCAGCCGCGCACACGCGCTGCCGAAGGCGGCCAGCGCGGCAACGGT
>NZ_JFJW01000126.1:0-12911 GCF_000611125.1 Cupriavidus sp. SK-4 | reverse complement strand
AGAACGCGGCGCTGGTGGAAGAAGCCGCCGCTGCCGCCGGCGCGCTGGAAGAGCAGGCCAGCCGGCTGCAAGCGGCCGTGGCGACCTTCCGCTTGGCGGCTGAGGATGCCCGCGCGGATTCGTTCGTGGCCCACTCGCTGCCTGCGGCGACGGCAGTGCCGGCCAAGGTGTCTCGTGCCGCCGGCGCGGTGCGCGCCATCGCTGCCGGCAAGCGGGTCGCCAAGGCCCTGCCCGCCAGCACGAAGGCCGCGGCTGTGCCTGCGGCGGACCATGCCGCCGCAGCCGAGGCGGCTGATGCCGTCGCCACGCAGCCGGCGCGGCTTGTGGCAGGCAGGACCGCGCGGCCCGCGCTGGCAGCCGCCGACAACGGCGACTGGAGCGCGTTCTGATCCCCACTGGCAACGGGCCGCGCGGCGGCCCGGATGGCAAGGCTATGACAACCGAGATCAACCTGGCCCTGCCGCATGACGATGCGGCCCGGCTGCGCAAGGAATTCGAGCAGTTCGTCGGGGTCTCGACCGGCCTGGACCGCGAGTTCCTGCCGCCCGATTTCCAGGAATTCCTGCGCGCGCGGCTGCTGCAGCATGACGGCCCGCTCACCGAGCGCGCGGTCTCGCGGCTGCTGTCCGGCGGTGAATACGGCTGGGCACGCCGCGTGTTCGACAAGCAGTTGCCCAATGCGCTGGCGGCGCTGATGCGCGATGCCCAGCGCTTTGGCTTCGGGCTGGCAGTGCAGCCGGACTGGACGCCGGACCAGCGCCTGGCGCATGCGCGCGAATGGGCGGCGCAAGTGCTGTCGGAATGCGGCGCCGATGCCGCCTTCACCGAGGCGCTCGCCACGCAGGTGGCGGCTTCGGCCGAAGACGTGCGGGTGCTGGAAGAGCGCATGCGCACGCCTGCATGGCGGCTGGCCGAAAGCCTGCGCCAGCGCGCCTATGACCTGATGTACGCGCTGCAGACCGAAGACGGTGAAGCCGCGGGCCGCGCACGCGTGGGCGAGCTGCGCGGCATGCTGGGCCTGGCCCTGGAGTACGGCTCGGTGCGGCCGGAAGAAGCCTCGCGCGTGCTGGAGCAGGTGGAGCGCATGCGCCCGGCGCTGTTCCGCGAAGCGCCCGACGATGTCTTCGCCCGGCTGGCGGCATGGCTGCGGCGCATGTTCGCGCACTGAGGGCGCGGCCGGAATCCGGCCCGCTGCATCCGGCCATGAATTTCGTACAGTGCTTGCGCGCTGAACGCCACATGCGCCACTCGTCAATAGAGGATTCCAGCAGGCTACCGAGGACGCTGGTCGCGCGTTTGCTGATATGACGTTTGCGAGACTGGCTTGTGCCAGATCAAATGTCAGTGATGTGAACTGTTACAAAATGTGCGCGGCCATGTATGTTTCATGCGACATTTGCTTCCCCCCCGCGTAAGTAGGGATTGGCATTGCGGGTCGATTGCCGATATAAACGTAACAGTCTTGCTTACACTCTGTAACACTTGTAACGGGGTTGATTACAGTTGGACACGGGCGTAGTTCCTTAGTCGTACGTTGTACCCGCCCAGCCGCATACAAACGATCTGGTCGCCGGGCCCGCGAGGGCACCGGTAAGCGCCGGACAAGCGGCCACGGTGGGTTTTTGGTAGCGGGGATAAATTGGAAAGCAGTGAAGTTCTCCAGGAGATCAGGGAGGTTAACCTCGCCTATCTGCTGCTCGCGCAACGCCTGGTGCGCGAAAACCAGGTCGAAGCCATGTTCCGGCTCGGGGTCAGCAAGGAAATTGCGGATATTCTTGCCAAGCTGACTTCCGCGCAACTCGTCAAGCTGGCGGCATCCAACATGGTGCTGTGCAGGTTCCGCTTCGACGACCATGCGCTTCTGTCCACTCTCACCCACACGGCCAAGAGCCATGACATGCAGCAGATCCACGCCGCGATCCTGCTTGCACGCCAGCCTGTGGAGTCGCTCAATTGACCGCGCTCCTGCAGGCCGAGCCGACCCGGAGTTACACGGCCACCTCCGTTCCCAGCCGCAAGAGCGTGCTCCAGGATGCGAACCAGACCCAGCTTGCCATCGAGCTGATCGGCCTGGGTGCGCGCCTGCAGGTGCTTGAATCCGAGACCACGCTGTCGCGTGACCGGCTCATCCGCCTGTACAAGGAGCTGCGCGGCGTCTCGCCCCCCAAGGGCATGCTTCCCTTCTCGACGGACTGGTTCACCACCTGGCTGCCGAATATCCACTCGTCGCTGTTCTTCTCTGCCTACCAGTTCATGGTGCAGGAGGGCGAGACCGTGGGCATTCGCGCGGTGGTGGCTGCCTACCGCCTGTACCTTGAGCATGTTTCGCTGCTCGGCGGCGAAATTGTCTTAAGTTTCACGCGTGCCTGGACGTTAGTACGGTTCTTCGAGAGCAACATGCTGCAGCTGTCCCGGTGCACGTGTTGCGGCGGGCAGTTTGTCACGCACGCGTATGAGCCGCACGCGAATTTTGTGTGCAGCCTGTGCCGTCCGCCGTCACGCGCAGGGAAAGTGAAGAAGCTCTCGAAAGACGCCGCCGCCGTGCAGACCAACGCCTGATCCTGGTCAAGGTCCGCCGGCTGGCAAGCTTGCAGCGCTGGCGGACGGACCACTCTCCGTTCGCCCGTGCCCGGGCAATTGTGCGTGACTGACGCGCGTTTTTAGACGGGGATCCGATCGTGCTAGTAGTTCTTGGCTATGTCGTCGTGGTTGTGGCGGTGCTTGGCGGTTACGCCATGACCGGCGGCCACATGGGCGCGCTATATCAACCGGCGGAATTTGTGATCATCGGGGGCGCCGCCTTCGGCGCCTTCATCGCCACCAATACAGGCAAGGCCATCAAGGCCACCGTCAGGGCGCTGCCGGGCCTGTTCAAGAGTTCCAAGTACAAGAAAGAGCTGTACCTGGACGTCATGTCGCTGCTGTACGTGCTGCTGTCCAAGGCACGGCGAGAGGGCATCCTGTTCCTGGAAAAGGAAATCGCGGACCCCGCCGCCAGCAGCGTTTTCAGCCAGTACCCGCGCATCCTGTCGGATCCGGTGGTGATGGAATTCCTCACCGACTACCTGCGCATGATGGTCAACGGCAACATGAACGCCTTCGAGATCGAGGCCCTGATGGACCACGAGATCGAGACCTTCCGCCACGAGGCCGAGATCCCCGCCCATGCGCTGTCGCGCGTCGGCGACGCGCTGCCGGCCTTCGGCATCGTCGCCGCGGTGATGGGCGTGGTGCATGCGCTGGGTTCGGCCGACCTGCCGCCGGCCGAGCTGGGCGCGCTGATCGCGCACGCCATGGTCGGCACCTTCCTCGGCATCCTGCTGGCCTATGGCTTTGTCTCGCCGCTGGCCGCGCGCATCGAGCTGCAGGTGTCCGAGAACGTCAAGGTCTACGAATGCATCAAGGTGGTGCTGCTGGCCTCGCTCAACGGCTACGCGCCGCTGGTGGCGGTGGAATTCGGCCGCAAGGTGCTGTACTCCACGGTGCGGCCGTCGTTCCTTGAGCTCGACGACCACGTGCGTGAAGTCAAGAGCCTGAATTAAGGCGCGCAAGCAGCAAGGGGCACCGTCATGAGCAGCGCACACGATATGCGTCCGATCATCGTCCGCCGGGCGAAATCGCACGCCAAACCGCACGGCAACCACAGCTGGAAGATCGCCTACGCCGACTTCATGACGGCGATGATGGCGCTGTTCCTGGTGCTGTGGTTGCTGTCCAGCGCCAACAAGAAGACGCTGGAAGGCATTGCCGAATACTTCCGCATGCCGCTCAAGGTGGCCATCGTCGGCGGCGAGAAGAGCAGCCAGACGCCCAGCGTGATCCCGGGCGGCGGCCAGGACGCGCTGCGCAAGGACGGCGACACCATGCGCGCGCGCACCAACGAACCCAGCGACGAGCAGCGGCGCAACGAGCAGCAGGAAGCGCAGCGCCTGCGCGCGCTCAAGCAGCGCCTCGAGCAGATCATCGAGAACAACCCGATGCTGCGCCAGTTCCGGCCGCAGCTGCTGCTGGACATCACCAGCGAGGGGCTGCGCATCCAGATCCTGGATACCCAGAACCGGCCGATGTTCCGCACCGGCAGCGCCACGGTCGAGACCTATATGCGCACCATCCTGCGCGAGATCGGGCCGGTGCTGAACGAGCTGCCCAACAAGGTCAGCCTGTCGGGCCATACCGATGCGGCCAACTATTCCAATGGCGAGCGCACCTACAGCAACTGGGAACTGTCGGGCGACCGCGCCAACGCCTCGCGCCGCGAGCTGATCGCCGGCGGCATGCAGGAGGGCAAGGTGCTGCGCGTGCTGGGCCTGGCTGCGACCATGCCGCTGGACAAGGAAGACCTGCTGGCGCCGGTGAACCGGCGCATCAGCATCGTGGTGCTCAACCAAAAAGCCCAGGCGCGCTTCGAGGCCGAGAACGCCAGCGCCGCCGAGGTCTCGGTGGCGGCGCAGGCCGGCAAGGCTGCGCAGGAGATGCAGGCGGGGCTGGCAGCGGCCTCCGCGCCCGCGCCTGCGGCCACGGGCAGCAAACCATGACGCGCGGCCGCTGCGGCAGCGCCAGTGCAGTAACCAAGTGACTCAGGACGCCATGTCTGTCGATATCGATATCACACAGTTTTACCAGACCTTCTTCGAGGAAGCGGAAGAACTGCTCGTCGAAATGGAGCAGCTGCTGCTCGGCCTGGACATTGAGTCGCCCGATCCCGAGCATCTGAACGCGATCTTCCGGGCGGCGCATTCCATCAAGGGCGGGGCTGCCACCTTCGGCTTCGCGGCGCTGACCGAGACCACCCATATTTTCGAGAACCTGCTGGACCGCACGCGCCGGCAGGAACTGGCGTTGACCAGGACCATCATCGACACCTTTCTGGAAACCAAGGACGTGTTGCAAGACCAGCTCAACGCCTACCGCAACGGCACCGAACCCGATCCAGAAACGCTGGCGCGCATCTGCGCCGTGCTGCAACAGCTGGCGCAGGAAGCCGCCGGGGCCGGCGCGGCTGCGCCGGCCCCGGCGCCCGCACCGGTTGCCGCAACGACTCCCGCTGCCGCTCCCGCCGGCGGCGGGCTCAAGATCCGCCTGATCCGGGTTTCCGCCTCCGACCAGGCGCTGCTGCGCGAGGAACTGGCCAACCTGGGCGAGATCACCGGCCAGCAAGAGGTGAATGGCGAACTGGTGGTGTGGCTCAACACCCAGTGCAGCGCCGACGACATCATCGCGGTGTGCTGCTTCGTGATCGACCTGGACCAGATCGTGATCGAAGCCGAAGCCGAGGCACCTGCTGCTGCCCCCGCGGTGGTCGAGGCTCCTGCCCCGGCGCCCGCCCCGGTCGCCGCCGCCCCCGCCCCCGCCGCGGCAGCACCCGCCGCCGCGCGCGAGAAGGCCAGGCCGCAGGCGAGCGCCGCGCACGGCGAAGGCTCGATCCGCGTGCCGACCGAAAAGGTCGACCAGATCATCAACCTGGTGGGCGAGCTGGTGATCACGCAGTCGATGCTGGCGCAGACCGCCTCTGCGCTGGACCCGGTGCTGTTCGACCGCCTGTTCTCCGGCATGGGCCAGCTCGAGCGCAATGCGCGCGACCTGCAGGAAGCGGTGATGTCGATCCGCATGATGCCGATGGACTATGTGTTCTCGCGCTTCCCGCGGCTGGTGCGCGACCTGGCCAGCAAGCTCGGCAAGCAGATCGACCTGGTCACCTTCGGCAAGGCCACCGAGCTCGACAAGAGCCTGATCGAACGCATCATCGATCCGCTCACGCACCTGGTGCGCAACAGCCTGGACCACGGCATCGAAACCCCGGACAAGCGCGTGGCCGCCGGCAAGGACGCGACCGGCCAGCTGATCCTGTCCGCGCAGCACCATGGCGGCAATATCGTCATTGAAGTCAGCGACGACGGCGGCGGCCTGAACCGCGAGCGCATCCTGGCCAAGGCCATCCAGAACGGCCTGCCGGTGTCGGAGACCATCACCGATGAAGAGGTCTGGCAGCTGATCTTCGCACCGGGCTTTTCCACGGCCGAAGTCGTCACCGACGTGTCGGGCCGCGGCGTTGGCATGGACGTGGTCAAGCGCAACATCCAGGAGATGGGCGGCCACGTCCAGATCAGTTCGCGCCCGGGCCTGGGCACCACCATCCGCATCGTGCTGCCGCTGACGCTGGCAATCCTGGACGGCATGTCGGTCAAGGTAGGCGAAGAGACCTTCATCCTGCCGCTGAACTGCGTGATGGAGTCGCTGCAGCCCAAGGCCGAGGATGTCCACACCGCCGCCAACTCCGACCGCGTCATGCACGTGCGCGGCGAATACCTGCCGCTGCTTGAGATGCATCGCGTGTTCAACGTGGCCGGCGCGCTGCAGGAGCCGACGCAGGGCATTGCCGTGATCCTGCAGGCCGAAGGCAAGCGCTTTGCGCTGCTGGTGGACCAGCTGATCGGCCAGCACCAGGTGGTGCTGAAGAACCTGGAAACCAACTACCGCAAGGTGCCGTGCATCTCGGCGGCGACCATCCTTGGCGACGGCAGCGTGGCGCTGATCGTCGATGTCGGCGCGCTGCAGCGCACCGGCGTGCGCCGGCAGGAACCGGCGCTGGCGCAGTAACCGACCAATCACAGGAGAACTAGACATCATGGCCGGCATCGGACACATCGATACCCCCGGAAGCGACGCTTCGGGCCAGGAGTTCCTGGTCTTCACGCTGGGGTCGGAGGAATACGGCATCGACATCCTCAAGGTGCAGGAGATCCGCAGCTACGAGACCGTGACCCGCATCTCCAGCGCGCCGGACTTCATCAAGGGCGTGACCAACCTGCGCGGCGTGATCGTGCCGATCGTCGACCTGCGCCTGAAGTTCCGCCTGGGCAACGTGCGCTATGACCACCAGACCGTGGTCATCATCCTGAACGTGGCCGGCCGCGTGGCCGGCCGCGTGGTCGGCATCGTGGTGGATGGCGTGTCCGACGTGCTGACGCTGACGGGCGATGCGATCAAGCCCGCGCCGGAGTTCGGCGTGTCGATCTCGACCGAGCACCTGACCGGGCTGGGCACCATCGACGGCCGCATGTTGGTGCTGATCGACATCGAACGCCTGATGACCAGCGCGGAGATGGCGCTGGTCGAGGCCGAGCTGGCCTGATCCAGCGCACGCACCACTGAAGCACATCCCATGACGCCGTTCCGCACCGCCGCCAGCGTTCCCGGCCAGACCGGGTCGGTCCTTGCGCCGGGCGCCATCCTGCGGCGCGACGACGCGCGCGACTTCCTGCTAACCGAACGAGACTTCGAGAAAATCCGCGCGCTGATCCACCGGCGCGCGGGCATCTCGCTGGGCAGCCACAAGCGCGAGATGGTCTACAGCCGGCTGGTGCGCCGGCTGCGCGCGCTGCAGCTGTCGGACTTTGCCTCGTACCTGGCGCTGCTGGACGCGGACGACCGCTCTTCGGAGTGGGAGTTCTTCACCAATGCGCTGACCACCAACCTGACCTCGTTCTTCCGCGAGGCCCATCACTTCCCGCTGCTGGCCGAGCACGCCAAGAAGACCGGCCGCCCCTACAGCGTCTGGTGCTCGGCCGCCTCCACCGGCGAGGAGCCGTACTCGATCGCCATCACGCTGGCGGAGGCGCTGGGCGACCGTGCCGGCACGGTGCTGGCCACTGACATCGACACCCAGGTACTGGCCAAGGCCCGCGGCGGCGTGTATTCCGCGGAGCAGGTCGCGCGGCTGTCGCCGGAACGGCTCAAGCGCTTCTTCCTGAAGGGCACCGGGCCGCGCACCGGTTCGGTCAAGGTCAAGCCAGAGCTGGCCGCCACCATCGCGTTCGAGCCGCTGAACCTGCTCGCGCCCGACTGGGGCATGCGCGAGCAGTTCGACGCCATCTTCTGCCGCAACGTGATGATCTACTTCGACAAGCCGACCCAGGGACGCATCCTGGAGCGCTTCGTGCCGCTGCTCAAGCCGCACGGGCTGCTCTTTGCCGGCCACTCGGAGAACTTCTCCTATGTCACGCGCGCCTTCCAGCTGCGCGGGCAGACCGTTTATGAACTGGCGCCGGACGCGGCCAGGGCGGGAAGGCCGTGATGCGCACGCCCCATCTACCCGAAGCCCTTGCCACGCGCACGTATTTCGACCGCGAGTTCGGCAAGCAGGCCATCAAGCTGTTGCCCAACGAGTACTATGTGACCCGCGAGGACGTGGTGCTGACCACCGTGCTGGGCTCGTGCGTGGCGGCCTGCATCCGCGACGAGAGCGCCGGCGTGGGCGGCATGAACCACTTCATGCTGCCCGATGACGACGGCAGCGCCGACCGCATGCTTTCGGCATCGATGCGCTACGGCAGCTATGCGCTGGAAGTGCTGATCAACGAACTGCTCAAGATGGGCGCGCGCCGCGAGCGGCTGGAGGCCAAGGTCTTCGGCGGCGGCGCGGTGCTGGCCAATATGACCACGCTGAATATCGGCGACCGCAATGCGGATTTCGTGCTGCGCTACCTGAAGACTGAAGAGGTCCGGGTTGCGGCGCAGGACCTGCGCGGCCCGCATGCGCGCCGGGTCAGCTACTTCCCGATCGGCGGGCTGGCGCTGGTGCGCCGCCTGACGCGGCAGGACGACCAGGTCTCGGTGGCGCGCGACGAGCGCGCACTGGCCCGCGCCATTGCCACCTCGGCCCGGGCGCCGGCGCAATCGCCTGAACTGTTTGCGCGACAGTCCTTCTCGCGCCAGCTTCCCTGAAACCAATACAAGCACGATCAATCATGACTGCCGCCAAGATCAAGGTGCTCTGCGTGGACGATTCCGCGCTGATCCGCAGCCTGATGACGGAGATCATCAACAGCCAGCCCGACATGGAAGTGGTGGGCACCGCGCCCGACCCGCTGGTGGCACGCGACCTGATCAAGCGCCTGAACCCGGATGTGCTGACGCTGGACGTCGAAATGCCGCGCATGGACGGCCTGGACTTCCTGGAACGCCTGATGCGGCTGCGGCCGATGCCGGTGCTGATGGTGTCGTCGCTGACCGAACGCGGTTCCGAGATCACCATGCGCGCGCTGGAGCTGGGCGCGGTGGACTTTGTCACCAAGCCCAAGCTGGGCATCCGCGACGGGCTGCTGGAATACACCGCCACCATTGCCGACAAGCTGCGCGCCGCGTCGCGCGCCCGCGTGCGCGCGGCCGCGCAACCGGCCGCGCCGGCAGCGGCCGGCACCGAGCCCGTGCCGATGCTGCGCAGCCCGCTGCTGTCGACCGAAAAGCTGATCATCCTGGGCGCCTCCACCGGCGGCACCGAGGCCATCAAGGAATTCCTGATGCCGCTGCCGCCCGACAGCCCGGCGGTCATGATCGTCCAGCATATGCCGGCCGGCTTTACGCGCTCGTTCGCGCAGCGACTGGATGGCCTGTGCCGCATCACCGTCAAGGAAGCCGTGCACGGCGAGCGCGTGCTGCCCGGCCATGCGTATATCGCGCCGGGCGATTCGCACCTGCTGCTCGCGCGCAGCGGCGCCAACTATGTCGCGCACCTGTCGCAGGAAGCGCCGGTGAATCGCCACCGCCCGTCGGTCGACGTGCTGTTCGATTCGGCCGCGCAGCATGGCGGCAAGAACGTGATCGGCGTGATCCTGACCGGCATGGGCAAGGACGGCGCGCGCGGCATGCTGCGCATGCGCGAGGCCGGTGCCTACAACCTGGCCCAGGACGAGCACACATGCATTGTGTTTGGCATGCCGAAGGAGGCGATCGCCACCGGCGGCGTGCATGAAGTCGTGCCCTTGCCAGCGATGACCCAGCGCGTGATGGCACGCCTGGCCACATACGGCACGCGCGCGCAGCGGGTGTAAACCAAATCGGGCCGAGCGGGGCGCGCATGCCGGCGCGCAGCGCTCGTCCTGGCAACAAGCCAACACTGTATTTACTGGAGCCCTCAAAGTGGACAAGAGCATCAAGATCCTGGTCGTGGATGATTTCCCGACCATGCGCCGGATCATCCGCAACCTGCTCAAGGAGCTGGGTTTCGTCAACGTCGAGGAAGCCGAGGACGGCGCCGCCGGCCTGGAGAAGGCCAAGGATGGCAGCTTCCAGTTCGTGATCTCGGACTGGAACATGCCCAATATGGACGGCCTGACCATGCTGCAGGCGATCCGCGCCGACGCCAATATCGGCAAGATCCCGGTGCTGATGGTGACCGCCGAAGCCAAGAAGGAAAACATCATCGCCGCGGCCCAGGCCGGTGCCAACGGCTACGTGGTCAAGCCGTTCACGGCCGCCACGCTGGACGAGAAGATCACCAAGATCTTCGAGAAGCTCGGCGGCTGAGGCGGAGGCGCGTTTCCATGACCCCGACCCTGAGCAATGATTCCGCCGAGCAACTGATCCTGCGCATCGGCAACCTGACGCGGATGCTGCGCGACAATATGCGCGAGCTCGGCCTGGACAAGGAGATCGAGCGCGCCGCGCAGGCCATCCCCGATGCGCGCGACCGGCTGAACTACATCGCCGCCATGACCGAGCAGGCCGCCGAGCGCACGCTCAACGCGGTCGAGCTGGCACAGCCGATCCAGTCCGGTATCGAGCAGCAGGCCGAAACCCTGGACAAGCGCTGGGACGCCTGGTTCGAGCAGCCGGTGGAGCTGGCCGACGCCCGCTCGCTGGTGCTCGACACCCGCGCTTTCCTGTCCGAGGTGCCCGCCCAGGCCCGCGCCACCAACAGCCATCTGCTCGACATCATGATGGCGCAGGACTTCCAGGACCTGACCGGCCAGGTCATCAAGAAGATGATGGACATGATCCGCGCGCTGGAGCAGGAGCTGCTGCAGGTGCTGATCGACAACGTGCCGTCCGAGCGGCGCGTGGAAGTGCAGGCGCCGTCGACGCTGCTCAATGGTCCGCAGGTGAACCCGGAAGGGAAGCCGGATGTGGTGTCGGACCAGGCGCAGGTGGATGATTTGTTGGCGAGTTTGGGGTTCTAAGGTTTCGGTTGCGCTCGCTTTTTAAGAGTTTGCCCATACTCGCGCTTGCTGTCTCTCTTCATACTGGGTTCGTCGCTGCGTCGTGGCGACCGGGTTTAGCAGCCTGAGTGAAAAGTTCAGCCGACTGCCTTCTGGCGGTATTCTTACGTCCGCCGTGTCCACGCACGCCTCTTCCATGGGCGGGCCATGGCGGGGGAGCCGTAGGGCTCGCCGGCTCCTTTTCACCGGTCTGCTAACCCTGCCTTGCGCCCGCCCGCCCCGATTAGCAGCGGGGTAGCGGGATTCAACCTGTATGGAAAGGAGGCAGTTCTATGTATCAGTCTTTGCTCTCCCACTCCGGGCGATTGGTAATCCCCCGCGCTCTCACCTTGCACCAGCGCCCGCAAACCTCGCATGCGGAGGTGTGCCATGTATAGCCATAGCCACCACGGCATCACAGCGGAACACAATGGTGCCGACATGCTCGTGACCGCTCATAGTCCCGGGGGAGAATCCGCTGAGTCTTGCGGTGCAACGTGCGGCGCAGCTTCATGGGCTCTTGCTTATGGCGAGCGATCATGGGGCTTCTGGGCAGGATCCGGTGGATCTGGAGCAGGGGATCTGGGAGAGCTTGCTTTCTCTTGCGGCCTGGCTGGCGCATGAGACGCAGGTGTTGAGTGAGTTGGCTGTGGTGCAGGGGCAGGCGTTTCGGGTTGAGTGACGTTGGGCGGGGTGTGCAGCCGTGTAATCGGCTGCCGCCCCATCCTGGGAGCATTGGCGGTTTTGCCTTGGGACTGAGGGTCTCAGAACGACCCGCTTCCGACACTCGGCGGCTCCGTTTGGATAACTGCTATCCACTGAAACGCGCTCCTTGCCGGGCTTGCATGAAGATGCCCCTTATCAGTCTGTTCATGCTTGCGATGGCTTCCCGTCGGCGAGTGGCTCGCCTTGTCGGTCCGCCAGGCGATGTTTCATGATGGCTGATCGGGTCATCGACACATGGGGTGAGTCCTGGACCCCACGGTGGTGGGATGCTTGCGTGTCTGTCACGCTCGCGGGCGTTCGCGCATGTCATGATTCGGTCGAGGCGCCCCCAAAGGCGCTCCGTTTCCGCGAATCCACAACGATGACAGACACGCTTCCCGACTTGCCCCAGGAATGGCCGGAATCCCTGGCACCCGATGCCCCCGTCTTGACCAGCAAGGCCGCGCCTCCCCTGGGCGAGCCATTGCTCGATTTCTCCGCGATGAGCGGCACCACGTTCGAGCAGTTCTGCTGGTGGTTACTCAAGAAAGACCATACAGCTGGTCGGCTGCAAGCGTCTTGGCGGCGAAGGCAAGGCACAAGGTGGCATCGACCTGTTTGCGTTTGACGCGCAGGGAGCCGGCAAGCTGAGCGTATTCGAATGCAAAGCGTGGAAAGCTTTCGATCCCACGCGCCTGACCAAGGCCATCGATGCCTTCCTGCAGGGGCCGTGGGCAGCTTCCACGCGGACGTTCACGATGATCGTGGCGCAGCAGGATATGGGTGGTGGCCAGCTGGCACTGCGCTGGACGACGGAAAAGGAGCGATTGAAGCGGGCCGGCATCGAGGGCGACCTGTGGACAGCGCATACGCTGACGCAGCGGGTTCAGACCTATCCGGACATACTGTCCAAGTTCTTTCCCTGGCACAGCATCGATTTGTTTGCCAATCGGTGGATGGAACGTGTTGCCTTCCACGAGTTGGTGAGCAAGGCGTTCTTCGATCCCCGAGAGCGTGTGGCATGCTGGGCGCGTGATCTGGTTGCCCAGACTGGCTCGTCCAGTCCGGAGCATCGAGGCGCTTTGCCATCGGCGCAGAACGGTTCGGTCGAACCCGACGACGATGGGTACCTCGCTTCGTCGCTAGAGATTGATGGGATTCATCGGCAAGTCAATCGAAACGGAAATAGCTGGCATTTCAAGGCATCCCCTTATACGGAAGTAGGACCGT
>NZ_JFJW01000125.1:0-15237 GCF_000611125.1 Cupriavidus sp. SK-4 | reverse complement strand
CTACCAACTGAGCTAACGCCCCAACGAAGAACGAGATTTTAGCATGATTTCCGGCGCTGTCAAATGTTTGATGCACTTGCCGGAACAACCCTCATCGTTGTGACCGGGAGCCACACATACGCGCGGATGGAACTTGAAGACGGCCGTGATGGTCTTCGCAATGAGCGCATTCGCATGGGCTCTATCCATACGATTTTGCCGGAGCCATGTTAGGATGTTTCTCCACTTGCATATGGAGGGCTGCACCGATGGAAATCAAATTCCAAGAGCAAGAGCGCTACGACATCAATAATGAAGGCTTGTTGTTCCAGGCACTTGTCAATGGCGAGAAGGTGACTTGCGTGGTGACACGCGAAGCACTGTGGGAAGGCTTCAGTGCCGACCAGGTACTGTCGCTGGAAGAGGCATTCCGTGCCGGCCGCGAAACCATCGAACGCGCCGCCGTGGTGCTGATCGAGCAGGGCGCGCCCCAGCCAATCGTCGTCAAGCGCGCCCACGTGGCGCCGATCTGATGCGGATGGATGCCCCGGCCAGGCCCCGGCATGCCGCGGGCGCCCATCTGTTGTCAGGTTCCCAGACGTAGGGCCGTCCGGCCTTGCGTGCCAAGCCGGCATCGCCGGTAGAGGCAGATTCCCGGTTTTCCCGTTTCAGTTTCCTGGTTTTTCCTGCAGCCGTACTGTTGCTGAACGCTGGTGCGCGGCCGCTGCTCATGCCGGCGCGCCGGCGCTTCAGTTCATTGTGCTGCCGGGGCCGGGGCCGCGGCGCCAGGCCGTGACGCGCACTCTTCAAAGATCCGCACGGTGCATTGCGCGCAGATCTCCGGCGAGAGCTGGCCGACGATCGTGTGCAGCGCCTGCCGCTTGGTCGGGAAGATATGGTCGGCTCCGAGCTTGTCGGTAAAGCCGGTCTGCGCCCAGGTCTGCAGCACCTGCGTGCGCGGGCGGTGGAAGTACAGGTCGCCGCCCAGCGCGCGCCGTTCGGCGAGCTCGTTTTCCCACATCTCGGCACCGGCCAGGTCGATGAAGTTCATGCTCTTGGTCATCGCCAGCAGGTGCGTCTGGCCGGCGTTGACCGTGCGCAGCCAGTGCAGGCGATCCGTCACGTACTGCACGGCGCCGAAATAGATCGCGCCTTCCATGCGCAGCAGCTTCAGTTGCGGGCATTCCGGCTGCGGGCGGCGCAGCTCATCCAGCGGCGTGAAGCGCCGGCCGGGATCGTCGGCATCGGGCACCAGGCTGCGCACGGCCGGCCGCGAGGTGCGGTACAGGTAGGCCACCAGCGACAGCACGGTGCCGAGCAGCACCGCCATCTCCAGCCGGATCACCAGCGTGGCGGCGAAGGTGCCGATGGCAATGGCGAATTCCGTGCGGCTGAGCGTGAAGATGCGGCGCAGCCGCGCGGTGTCGAGCAGGCCCCACGCCACCAGCAGCAGCATCGCGGCGATCGCCGCCATCGGGATCTGTGCCAGCAGCGGGGCGCTGACGGCCACCAGCGCCACCAGCCACAGCGCCGAGAACACGCTGGCCAGCGGCGTGCGCGCGCCAGCTTCGAAGTTGGGCACCGAGCGGTTGAGCGAGCCGCACGAGATATAGCCTGAGAAGAAGCCGCCCGCGATATTGGACAGGCCCTGGCCGATGAACTCGCGGTTGGCGTCGATATGCTGGCCCGAGCGCAGCGCCACCGCCTTGGCGATCGAGATCGACTGGCCCAGCGCGACGATGGTCAGCGCCGAGGCTATGCCCAGCAGGTCTGGCAGCTTGCGCCAGTCGACATCGGGAAGGTGGAAGCGCGGCAGCGCCGACGGGATCGGCCCCACCACGTTGACATGGTGGGCGCCGCCCGCGCCGGACTGGTTCAGCAGCAGCGCCACGCCGTAGCCGGCCAGCAGCCCCATCAGCATGAACGGCAGGCGCCGCCACAGCCGCTTGCACAGCAGCGTCACCACCAGCGTGACCGCGCCTACGGTGGCCGCGCCCCAGTTGATGGTGCCGATGTTCTCGAACAGGTGGCGCAGCACGCCGAACGCACTGGTGCCGGTCGGCACCGCCAGCCCGAACAGGTCCTTGAGCGCATACAGGCCGATCAGCGTCGCGGCGCCGCAGGTGAAGCCAAGCAGCACCGACGGCGAAATAAAGTTGGCCAGCGTGCCAAGCCGCAACGTGCCCACGGCGAGCTGCATCACGCCAACCACGATGGTGACCGCCAGCGCCAGTCCGATATAGGCCGGGCTGCCGGCAAACGCAAGCGGGCTCAGCATCGCGAACAATGCCAGCGAATTGGCGTTGGTCGGCCCCGACATCACGTGCCAGCTCGAGCCGAACAGCGCCGCCACGATGCACGGCACCACCGCGCTGTAGATGCCGTATTGCGGCGGCAGGCCAGCCAGCGTGGCGAAGGCCACGCCCTGCGGCAGCACCAGCACGGCGCCGAGCAGGCCGGCCACCAGGTCGGCGCGCAGCGTGGTCTTGTCGACGCGCTGGCTCCATGGGAACAGGCGCGGCAGGAGTGATCCGGGATGGGACGCGGGCATCGGCAATGAAGGGGACAGGCTCAGCCAGCCTCGCCGCCGCGCCCAGGCGGTGGCGAGGCAACGGATTCGGGCGGGGTGGATTCGGGCAGGTTCGGCTGCGGCGCCAGGCCGGCCAGCATGGCGTCGAGCGCGCGGTAGACCTCGGTCAGACGCTCGGGGCCGAGCCGCTGCGCCAGCTCCTGGTAGCGTGCATCGACCAGCGGCTCCATTTGCACGATGATGGCGCGCGCCGACGGCGTCAGGCTGACCAGCTGGCGGCGCTGGTCGGTGGCCGAGCGGGTCCGTTCGACCAGCCCGGCATCTTCCATGCCGCACAGCATGCGGGTCAGGCTGGGGCTCAGGATCAGGCAGGCTTCGGCCAGCTGGTTCGGCTCCATCGGCTCGCGCTCGTTGAGCGTGCGCATCACTCGCCATTGCTGCTCGGTGATGCCGAACTGCCGCAGGATCGGGCGAAAGCCGGCCAGCAATGTCTCGCGCGCTTGCAGCAGCAGGTGAGGAAGGTTGCGGTGGCGGAACATGGCCTGGCGGGTGGGGCTCATGCCCGCAGTGTAGCGGGCGCGGCGCCGCGCGGCGAGCGGGGCTTGTCCGGACTTGCCTGAACCTGCGCGCGGCGCCAGCGGCGCGTTCAGCCGCAACTGAGCGTGGCGACCACCGGCGTGTGGTCCGACGGCTGCTCCCACGTGCGCGGCACGCGGTCGATCACGCAGGCGCTGCAGCCGCTGGTCAATGCCGGCGACAGCAGGATGTGGTCGATGCGCAGGCCCGCATTGCGGCGGAATGCCATCATGCGGTAGTCCCACCACGAGAAGGCCTTCTCGGGCTGCTCGAACTGGCGGAACGCATCCGCCAGGCCGAGCTCCACCAGCGCGGCGAATGCGGCGCGCTCCTGTGGCGAGACTAGGTTCTGGCCTTCCCATTTCTTGGGGTCGTGCACGTCGCGGTCTTCCGGCGCGATATTGAAGTCGCCCAGCAGCGCCAGCTTCGGGTAGCGCTTCATCTCTTCGCGCAGCCAGGCCGTCATCGCATCCAGCCACCTGAGCTTGTAGACGAACTTCTCCGAGTCCAGCGCCTGCCCGTTGGGAAAGTAGGCGCAGACCAGCCGCACGTCGCCGTAAGTGGCCGCGATCACGCGCTGCTGCGCGTCCTCGAAGCCGGGGATGTTGCGCACCACGTCGGCGGGGCCGGGCATGCTGGCGTCGCGGGCGAGGATGGCCACGCCGTTGTACGTCTTCTGCCCGGTGTAGATGCTGTGGAAGCCCGCGTTCTCCAGTTCGGCCAGCGGGTATTTGTCGTCCGGCAGCTTCAGTTCCTGCAGGCACAGCGCGTCGATCGGCGCGCCGGCCTGGTCCTGCTCGGCCAGCCATTGCAGCACCTGCGGCAGGCGCACCTTGAGCGAGTTGACGTTCCAGCTGGCAATGCGAAGCGGGCCGCTGGCGGGCAGGGCGGCGGCGCTCATGCTGCCATCCCGCCGTGGCGCAGCAGCGCGTCGATCTGCGGCGCGCGGCCGCGGAATGCGACAAACGAGTCCATCGCCGGACGACTGCCGCCCACCGACAGGATCTCGCGCTGGTAGCGCGCACCGGTCTCGCTGTCGAGCACGCTGCCCGACAGCTGCGCGGCTTCTTCGAACGCCGCGTACACGTCGGCTGACAGCACCTCGGCCCACTTGTAGCTGTAGTAGCCCGCCGCATAGCCGCCGGCGAAGATATGGCTGAAGGTGTTCGGCCAGCGCGACAGCGGATGCTGCGGCACCACGTGCACGCGGTCGTTGATCTGGCGTGACAGGTCCAGCACTGACGCCTCGCCGGCCGGGTCGAAATCGGTATGCAGGTGCATGTCGAACGACGAGAACACGATCTGGCGCAGCGTCATCATGCCGTTCTGGAAGTTCTTGGCGGCCAGCATGCGGTCGAACAGCGCGCGCGGCAGCGGCGCGCCGGTGTCGATGTGCTGCGTCATGCCGGTCAGCACTTCGTACTCCCAGCAGAAGTTTTCCATGAACTGCGACGGCAGTTCCACCGCATCCCATTCCACGCCGTTGATGCCCGACACGCCCAGCTCGCCCACCTGCGTCAGCATGTGGTGCAGGCCGTGGCCGAACTCATGGAACAGGGTGATCACTTCATCGTGCGTGAACAGCGCGGGCTTGCCGCCCACCGGCGCCGAGAAGTTGCAGGTCAGGTAGGCCACCGGCGTCTGCACGCCGCCTTGCTCCAGCACCTTGCGGCCGCGCGCGTCGTCCATCCAGGCGCCGCCGCGCTTGCCTTCGCGCGCGTACAGGTCGATGTAGAACTGGGCCAGCAGCGTGCCGTCGGCGGTGGTGACGCGGAAGAAGCGTGCGTCCTTGTGCCAGGTCTGCGCCTGTTCGGGCTCGATGCGCACCGAGAACAGCTTCTGCACCACGCCGAACAGGCCCTCGAGCACTTTCGCTTCCGGGAAGTATTGCTTGACCTCGTGCTCGGAGAACGCATAGCGCTGCTGGCGCAGCTTCTCCGAGGCATAGGCGACATCCCACGGCGCCAGTTCAGGCAGCCCCAGCTCGGCGGCGGCAAAGGCCTTCATTTCGGCCCAGTCCTTCTCGGCGTAGGGGCGCGCCTTGACGGCGAGCTCGTCGAGGAACTTCAGCACTTCGGCCGGCGATTCGGCCATCTTCGGCACCAGCGAGACTTCGCCGTAGCACTGGTAGCCCAGCATCTGAGCCTCTTCGCGGCGCAGGGCCAGCTGCTCGCGCATATTGGCGGTGTTGTCCCAGTCGGCCTGGCCCTGGCCATGCTGCGGGCCCAGTTCCGAGGCGCGCGTGACGTTGGCTTCGTACAGGGTCTGGCGCAGCGCGCGGTCGTCCGCGTACTGCAGCACCGGGAAATAGGACGGGAAGTGCAGCGTGAATTTCCAGCCGGCCTTGCCATCCTTCTCTGCGGCATGGCGGGCGGCTTCCTTGGCGTCGTCAGGCAGGCCGGACAGGCGGGCCTCGTCCTCGACGTGCAGCGCGTAGGCGTTGGTGGCATCCAGCACGTGGTCGGAGAAGGCCTTGGACAGCTGGGCCTGCTGCTCCTGGATCTCGGCGAAGCGCGGCTTCTTGTCCTCGGGCAGCTCGGCACCGCCCAGGCGGAAGCCGCGCAGTTCGTTTTCGATCAGCTGGTGGCGCGCCGCGCTCATGCCGGCGAACTCCGGGCTGGCGGCCAGCGCCTTGTACTTGTCGTACAGCGCCAGGCTCTGGCCGAGCGAGGACCAGAACTCGGTCATGCGCGGCAGGTTTTCGGCGTGAGCCTTGCGCAGTTCGGGCGTATCGGCCACGGCGCTCAGGTGGCTGACCACGCCCCAGGCGCGGCCCAGCGGCTCGGTGGCCGCTTCCAGCGCCTGCACGGCGCTGGCCCAGTCGGCGGGCGTGGCCGGATCTTCGGCGCGGGCGACGGCCTGCTGGGCGCGTTCCAGCAGCACGTCCAGCGCCGGGCTGATGTGCTCGGGCCGGATCTCGGCAAAGCGGGGCAGGTCGGAAAAGTCCAGCAGAGGATTGGTAGCGTTGGCGGCTTGGTCCATGGCGTGTTCTCGGTTGGCTGGCCTCGATCGGGCAATATTCCCGCAGATGGGGCCGGGGCGCCGGATTTTCCAGAGCCCCGGGTGGCGTATCGTACGCGCGGCCTTAGCCGGCGGCGCGCTCGGCGGCTTCCAGCGTATTGACCAGCAGCATGGTGATGGTCATCGGGCCGACGCCGCCCGGCACCGGCGTGATGTAGCCGGCGACTTCACGCACGCCGGCAAAGTCGACGTCGCCGCACAGCTTGCCGTTGTCGTCGCGGTTCATGCCCACGTCGATCACCACCGCGCCCGGTTTGACCATGTCGGCGGTGATCAGGTTGCGCTTGCCGACAGCGGCCACCACCACATCCGCGTCGCGGGTGTGGGCGCCGATGTCGCGCGTCTTGCTGTTGCAGATGGTGACGGTGGCGCCGGCCTGCAGCAGCAGCATCGCCATCGGCTTGCCGACGATATTGGAGGCGCCCACCACCACGGCGCGGGCGCCGCGCAGCGGGAACTGGACCGATTCCAGCATCTTCATGCAGCCGTAGGGCGTGCAGGGGCGGAACAGCGGGGCGCCGGTCATCAGCGCGCCGGCATTGGCCACGTGGAAGCCGTCGACATCCTTTTCCGGGGCGATGGCTTCGAGCACCTTGTGGCTGTCGATATGCTTGGGCAGGGGCAGCTGCACCAGGATGCCGTGGATGTTCGGGTCCAGGTTCAGTGCCTCGATGCGGGCCAGCAGTTCCGCCTCCGACAGGTCGGCCGGGTAGCGGTCGAGCGAGGAATGAAAGCCGTTGTCCTGGCAGGCCTTGACCTTGTTGCGGACGTAGACCTGGCTGGCCGGGTCCTCGCCGACCAGGATCACGGCCAGGCCGGGCCGGTGACCACGCTCAGTCAGGCGGGCGGCGCGCAGGGCGGCTTCGGAGCGGATTTGTTTGGCAAGGGCGTTGCCGTCGATCAGGTGGGCAGGCATGGAGGCAGGGCGGGTATGTGGCCGGGAGGTGAAGGCGCCGCCGCGCGCCGGAGCGCGGGTTGGGCTAAAGGCGGAATTATAAAGGTTGCGTGGGGCTTGCCGCACGGAGCTTGACCGGGTGCAAGGGCCGGGCGGGGGCAGCGCTGGTAGCATCGGCCGCATGCACACCGCGCTGCCGTCCCTGCTGTCCCACCCCTTGCTGCTGTTGCTGTCCCTGGCGGCACTGCTGTGGGCGCTGACGCGCCGGCCCTGGCAGCTGTTGCGGCGCAATGCGCTGCAGAACGCCTGGCTGGGTGCGATGGTGCTGGTGGCGCTGCTGTGGACGTTGCGCGCCACGCTGGTCGGCGGGCTGGTGATCCAGCTGCTCGGCGCCACGCTGATGGTGACGCTGTTCGGGCTGCCGCTGGCGCTGCTGTCGCTGTTCGTGGTGGACGTGGTGTCGCTGTTCGGGCTCGAATACTTGGCCGGGCATGGCTGGGCCCAGTTCGACTGGCCCTCGCTGTGGGTGCGCTACGTCTGGCTGGCGCTGCTGCCGGCGCTGATCTCCGCGGCGCTGCAGGCAATGATGCGGCGCCTGCTGCCACGCCATCCGTTCGTCTTTATCCTGGGGCACGGCTATTTCACGGCCGGGCTGGCCGCGCTGGGCGCCAGCGCGGCGGAGGCCGGCTGGCGCCATCTGACGGCGCCGGGCCTGCCATGGAGCGTTGCCGATACCCTGACGGCAGCTGTCATCCTGGCCTTTGGCGAAGCCTTCCTGACCGGCATGCTGGTGGCGATCTTTGTGGTCTATCGGCCACAATGGGTCGTCACGTTCCGGGACGAGGAATACCTGGACCGCTGACGGGACTGAGGGGATGCAGAGGCGGCGCCGGAAGGCGCGCGGAGAGGGCAGCCGGGGCGGCCGCGGGCCGCACCGGGTCAGGCGGAGGCAGGCGCCAGCCGCTCAGCTGTTGCGCGACAGCGCCAGGCGCAGCAGGTCGGCGACGGTGTTGACGTTGAGCTTTTCCATGATGTTGGCGCGGTGCGCCTCCACGGTCTTGATGGAAATGCCCAGGTCGTCGGCGATCTGCTTGTTCAGGCGGCCGGCCACGATGCGCTCCAGCACCTGCTGCTCGCGCGTGGTCAGCTTGCCCAGCAGGTCCTTGGCGGCGCGCTGCTCGCGTGCGGCGGAATGGTCGGTGCGGGCCTTGGTCAGCATGCGCTCGACCAGCGCGCGCAGCTCGGACTCATCGAAGGGCTTTTCGATGAAGTCGATGGCGCCGCGCTTCATCGTCGACACCGCCATCGGCACGTCGCCGTGGCCGGTGATAAAGACGATGGGAATGTCGATCTGCTCGGCCAGCATGCGCTCCTGCAGTTCCGGGCCGCTCATGCCGGGCATGCGCACGTCGAGGATCAGGCACGACACCTGGCTGGCATCGTAGGCGGCGAGGAACTGCTCGGCGCTGGTGAAACTGCGCACCTGATAGCCATTGCCCTCCAGCAGCCAGGTCAGCGAGTCGCGCATGGCTTCATCGTCGTCGACGATGAACACGGTCTCGCCGCGGTGGGGCGTGGGGTTTGGCGTTGCGGTCATGTAGTCTCCTCGGGACAACAATTCATTGCTGCGAAGTGTAACCGGCAGCGGCCCTCTGTGGCGAGACAGGCCCCCCACATCCGTGGGGGAAACGGGGCGGGCCGGCCATTTTTGGAATTCTTGGGTATGCCCGGGCGCGAAGGCCCCGGCAACAGGGCCTATGCTTCGGCTTAATGCTCGGCCAGTGCCGATTGCAGCGGCAGCATGATTTTAAATGTACATCCGATGCCGTCGGCATTGTTCTCCACCCACAGGCGGCCCTGGTGCGACTCGATGATCGAGCGGCAGATGTTCAGCCCCATGCCCATGCCGTCGGACTTGGTGCTGAAGAAGGGCTCGAACAGGCGCTCCTTGGTGGCTTCGTCCACGCCCGGGCCCTGGTCGATCACGTCGATATGGACGTTGTCGCCGATCTCGCCCGGCTCGACCCGCGCGTGCAGGCGCACCACGCCGCCGGCATGCAGAGCCGGCAGGCCGGCCATGGCTTCCACGGCGTTCTTGAGCAGGTTCACCAGCACCTGCTCGATCAGCACCGGGTCGACATAGACCGTCAGCGGCGGGGTCGGCAGGCGGGTCAGGATGGTGACGCGGCGGCGCGTGGCCTCCAGGTCGGCCAGGCCTACCGCGTCGGCGACGATGTCGTGCAGAGCGGCCTCGCGCCGCTGCGGCTGGCTGCGCTTAACGAAGCCGCGAATGCGGCTGATGATGGTGCCGGCGCGCACCGCCTGGGCCGAAGTCTTCTCCAGCACCGGGATCAGGTCCTCGGGCGTGCTGCGGCCCGAGTGCAGCCGCGCCACCGCGCCCATGCAGTAGTTGTTGATGGCCGCCAGCGGCTGGTTCAGCTCATGCGCCAGCGACGACGCCATCTCGCCCATGGTGGTCAGGCGGCTGGTGAATTGCAGGCGCTCTTCATGCTGGCGCGCCATTTCCTCGGCGGCCTTGCGCGCGGTGATGTCGGTGGCGATCTGCATCTGCGCCAGGTGGCCGTCGACCCACTGGATATAGCGGCGGCGCACTTCGAACCATTTCTGCATGTCCGGCACGAACACTTCGCGCGCATCCGATGCGTACGGCATCAGCTCGGATGCCGGCAGGCCGGCATAGGCGTCGACATAGTCGGTGTTGTCGCTCGAGACCTGGTCCTTGTCGAGGTCGTCGCCGGCCAGCTTCAGGTGGCCCTCGGCCTCCCAGCCGAACAGCTGGCGGTAATAGCGGTTGGCAAACAGCAGCTCCGCCTTGTCGGTGGCCAGCACCGACACCGCGGCGTCCAGGCTTTCCAGCACCGTGGTGAAGCGGTCATGCGCCGCGGCCAGTTCTTCGCGCGCGCGCTTGGGCTCGGTGATGTCCGTCATCGAGCTCATCCAGCCGGTATGGCGGCCGCGGCTGTCCACCAGCGGCGACACGTACATGCGCGCATAGAAGCTGCTGCCGTCGCGGCGCATCACGCGCATCTCATAGCCGCCGGCGGGCGACTTGCCCTGCAGGGTCAGGTCGATCTGCTTCTGCATCTCCTGTTGGTCGTTGGGCGGCCAGTAGGGGAAGGGCGGCAGGCGCCCGACCAGGTCGTTCTCCTGCCAGCCGGTCATGCGGCAGAAGGCCGGGTTGACATAGGTGATGCGGCCGTTCAGGTCGAGCGCGCGCAGGCCGATCAGCATCGAGTTTTCCATCGCGCGCCGGAACGAGGTCTCGGCCAGCAGCGCGCGCTGCGCCTCGGAGCGGCGGCTGGTGTGGCGCCACATGCTCCAAAGGCTCCACAGCAGGAAGCACGACAGCCCCACCACCAGCCACAGCAGCATGTTGTTGGGCAGGTTCGACGCCGGCGGGTAGGCATCGGCGCGCAGCGACAGCGAGTGGCCCGGCGGATCCAGAAGCACCTCGTACGACAGCGCATTGCCCGGCACCGGCCGCAATGAGGTGCTGGCGCGGGTCTGGTTGTTCTTGTCGATCAGCGAGAAGCGGTAGCGCTCGGTCAGCTCGGGCGGCAGCAGGTGCGTCAGGATGCCGTTGATCGAGTACAGCGCGCCGAGCGTGCCGAGGAACTCGTTGTCGCGCACGATCGGCACTTCCATCAGCATGAAGCTGTCGCCGCGCTCATTGACCAGCGGGCGCGAATAGACCACGCGCTGGGTCTCGCGCGCGGCGTCGAAGGTGTCGAGCACTTCCGGTTCGAGCGGCTGGTCCTGGGTCTCGCGCAGGCGGCTGGCGAATTCCGAGGTCGACGGCAGCGACCAGCGGCCGCGCTTGGTGGCATCGAGCCAGTTGATGAAGACGATCTCGGGGTTTTCGCGCAGGATTTCCTGCGCCGCGGTGCGGTAGGCACCTTGCTCGAGCTGCGCGGCGGCGATGTCGCGCGCCAGCGAGGCCAGCTGGTCCTGGTTGCTCAGCAGCGACAGGCGCACGCGCTGCTGTGCCCAGGCGGCGTCGCGGTACAGGGCGTCGCGCTGCTGCTGGCGCTCGGTCTCGTGCAGGGACCACAGGATCACGCCCATGGCCACCGTGAACAGTACGATGGCAACCAGCGGGATGAACATGAACCAGCTGGTGGCCACCAGGTTGCGCCAGCGCAGCCACCACAGCCCGCGCGGTGCGGCCACGGGGGCGCCGTCGTCGGGGCCCAGCGCCTCGATCGGCCCCAGTCCGGCCGCCGGCGAAGGGGCGTGCGCGGGATCGCCTCCGGCCGCCTTGGCTGATCCCGACGCGTCGGGAGGAAGCATGGCTGCACGCAGGCTGGAGAGAAGTCGGTCGAAAAACGGCATGGGAGGGATTGACGGCTGACCGACCAGTGTACCGAGATTATTGCGGTGCGTCGCTTGGGGAAAGCGCCAATGAAAACATTGCTGCTGCGGCCGGTGCGGGCAGGCTTATGGCACATGGCGGGCCGCCCCGGCGGTGATTCTTGGTGCGCTGCCGCATAATTCCACATTATAAAAAACGATACCGCAATTTGAAAATTTCACTTGTGCTGGACTTTGGGCTTCCATAGAATCGGTTCGACCCAAGAATGCGGGCGGCAGCCATGCGCCTGCCGCGCGGAGAAACCGGAACAGGTTTCCCGGCGGCGGCTCCGATGCAAGGCGGCATGGCGCCGGATCCGCAAGTCGGTGCGAGTCATACGTAAAGTCGTGTCCGGGCGCTGCCAGCGCGGGCGCGGATGCAAAGAATTCACCCAGGAGACAGTCATGTCCGCCGTACCAGAGCAGATTCTCGGCGCCTCGAGCGCCAACGACGCCGATCCCCAGGAAACCCATGAATGGCTCGACGCCCTGCAGGGCGTCCTGGCCGCCGAAGGTCCGGCGCGCGCCGCTTTCCTGATCGACAAGCAGATCGAATACGCACGCGTGAACGGCGTCACCCAGCCGTTCCACGCCGAGACGCAGTACATCAACACGATTCCGGTCGAGCAGCAGGCCCGCATCCCCGGCGACCAGGACATCGAGCACCGCATCCGCTCGTACACCCGCTGGAACGCCATGGCGATGGTGCTGCGCGCCAACAAGCACACCAACGTCGGCGGCCACATCTCGTCGTTCGCCTCGGCGGCCACGCTGTATGACGTCGGCTACAACCACTTCTGGCGCGCTCCGTCGGAAGCCAGCGGCGGCGACCTGGTCTTCGTGCAGGGCCACTCGGCTCCGGGCGTGTATTCGCGCGCCTTCCTGCTCGGCCGCCTGACCCAGGACCAGCTCGACAACTTCCGCCAGGAAGTGGACGGTAAGGGCATCTCGTCCTACCCGCACCCGTGGCTGATGCCGGACTTCTGGCAGTTCCCGACGGTGTCGATGGGCCTGGGCCCGATCATGGCCATCTACCAGGCCCGCTTCATGAAGTACCTGGACAGCCGCGGCCTGGCCAAGGCCGGCGACCGCAAGGTCTGGGCCTTCCTGGGCGACGGCGAGACCGACGAGCCGGAATCGCTGGGCGCGATCGGCATGGCCGGCCGCGAGAAGCTCGATAACCTGGTCTTCGTCATCAACTGCAACCTGCAGCGCCTGGACGGCCCGGTGCGCGGCAACGGCAAGATCATCCAGGAACTGGAATCCGAGTTCCGCGGTGCCGGCTGGAACGTGATCAAGGTGGTGTGGGGCAGCAAGTGGGATTCCCTGCTGGCGCGCGACACCAAGGGCCTGCTGATGAAGCGCATGATGGAATGCGTCGACGGCGAGTACCAGACCATGAAGGCCAAGGACGGCGCCTACGTCCGCGAGCATTTCTTCAACACGCCTGAACTGAAGGCGATGGTGGCCGACTGGTCCGACGACGACATCTGGCGCCTGAACCGCGGCGGCCACGATCCGCACAAGATCTACGCCGCCTACAAGGCCGCCAGCGAGCACAAGGGCCAGCCCACGCTGATCCTGGCCAAGACCATCAAGGGCTATGGCATGGGCGACGCCGGCCAGGCCATGAACGTGGCCCACCAGCAGAAGAAGATGCCGGTGGACGCGATCCGCAAGTTCCGCGACCAGTTCAATCTCCCCGTTGCCGACGACCAGCTGGAAGAGGTGCCGTACATCACCTTCCCGGAAGGTTCGAAGGAACTGGAATACATGCGCCAGGCGCGGCAGAACCTGGGCGGCTACCTGCCGGCCCGCCGCCAGAAGGCCGAAGCCCTGCCGGTCCCGCAGCTGTCCGCGTTCGACGCGCTGCTCAAGGCCACCGGCGAAGGCCGCGAAGTGTCCACCACCATGGCCTTCGTGCGGATCCTGAACACGCTGCTGAAAGACAAGCAGATCGGCAAGCACGTGGTGCCCATCGTGCCGGACGAGTCGCGCACCTTCGGCATGGAAGGCCTGTTCCGCCAGGTCGGCATCTGGAACCAGGAAGGCCAGAAGTACGTGCCGGAAGACCATGACCAGCTGATGTTCTACAAGGAATCGCAGACTGGCCAGGTGCTGCAGGAAGGCATCAACGAAGCCGGCGCCATGTGCGACTGGATCGCCGCCGCCACGTCGTACTCGACGCACGGCGTGCAGATGATCCCGTTCTACATCTACTACTCGATGTTCGGCATCCAGCGTATCGGCGACCTGTGCTGGGCCGCTGCCGACATGCGCTCGCGCGGTTTCCTGCTGGGCGGCACCGCCGGCCGCACCACGCTGAACGGCGAAGGCCTGCAGCACGAAGACGGCCACTCGCACGTGTTCCACGCCGCCATCCCGAACTGCATCTCGTATGACCCGACCTTCCAGTACGAGCTGGCGGTGGTCATGCAGGACGGCCTGCGCCGCATGTACGCCGAACAGGAAGACATCTACTACTACCTGACGGTGATGAACGAGAACTACGAGCATCCGGAAATGCCGGCTGGCGTGGAGCAAGACATCGTCAAGGGCATGTACCAGTTCCGCAAGGGCGTCGAGAACAGCAACGCGCCGCGCGTGCAGCTGCTGGGCTCGGGCACGATCTTCCGCGAGGTGATCGCCGCTGCTGACCTCCTCAAGAAGGATTGGGGCGTCGAGTCGGACCTGTGGGGCTGCCCGAGCTTCACCGAGCTGGCCCGCGAAGGCCACGACGTCGAGCGCTTCAACCTGCTGCACCCGACCGAGACCCCGCGCGAATCGCACGTGGCCAAGAGCCTGAAGTCGGCCCGCGGCCCGGTGATCGCCTCCACCGACTACGTGCGCGCCTTTGCCGAGCAGATCCGTCCGTTCGTGCAGCGCCGCTACGTGGTGCTGGGCACCGACGGCTTCGGCCGCTCGGATACGCGCGAGAAGCTGCGCCACTTCTTTGAAGTGGACCGCTACTGGGTCACGCTGGCCGCGCTCAAGGCGCTGGCCGACGAGGGTGCGATCGGCCGCGACAAGGTCGCCGAGGCCATCAAGAAGTACAACCTCGACCCGAACAAGCCCAACCCGATGTCGGTCTGATCCGGCAGCCAGCACCAACCCCCGCAGTACGGCAACGCCGTGCCGCGGGCGCCCCGGCCAGAGCCCGGACGGCGCCTTGCGGCATGGCGGCGTGACAGAAGCGGGCGGCGAAGGTAATCTCGCCGCTTGCGGACGTCGCGCGTGCCGGCCTGCCCAGGAGACACTGAATGAGTCAAGCGATTGAAATCAAGGTGCCGGATATCGGCGACTATGACGCCGTTCCCGTCATTGAAGTGCATGTGAAACCCGGCGACAGCATCGACGCGGAAGACGCGCTGGTGACGCTGGAGTCGGACAAGGCCACCATGGACGTGCCCTCGCCGCAGGGCGGCGTGGTCAAGGAAGTCAGGATCAAGGTTGGCGACAACGTTGCCGAAGGCTCGGTGCTGGTGATGCTGGAGCCGGCCGGCCAGGCCGCTGCTGCGCCCGCAGCCGCACCGGCGCCTGCCGCCGCTGCACCAGCCCCGGCACCGGCACCGGCACCCGCCGCAGCCCCTGCGCCGGCCCCGGCCGCAGCGCCGGCTGGCGGTGGCGGCATCATCGAGGTGAAGGTGCCTGATATCGGCGACTACGACGCCGTGCCGGTCATCGAAGTCCACGTCAAGGCGGGCGACACCATCAACGCCGAAGACGCCGTGGTGACGCTGGAGTCCGACAAGGCCACCATGGACGTGCCGTCGCCGCAAGGCGGCGTGGTCAAGGAAGTCAAGGTCAAGGTCGGTGACAACGTGGCCGAAGGCACGCTGCTGCTGATCCTGGAAGGCGCCGCCGC
>NZ_JFJW01000124.1:0-15397 GCF_000611125.1 Cupriavidus sp. SK-4 | reverse complement strand
CGCCGGCTTGCGCGGCGCGCGGCGGCACGGTGGCCTGCAGGCGTTCGACATAGAAGGCCAGCACCGGGTCCAGCGTGGTGTCCGCGGCCACGCGCACGATCTCGCCGAGTGCACCGGGGCAGGCATCGATCACGCTGCGCATCAGGCCGAGCCGGTGGCCCCGGCGCAAGCCTTCCAGCACATGCGTGCGTGCCGCCTCGGCGTCGCCGCGGCGCGAGGCCACCACGGCCGCCAGCATGTGCGTCTGCGCCACGTGGCGTTGCCAGCCGCGCGCCTCGCAGTACGCGATCAGCGCTGCGGTGCGGGCCTCGGCCCCGCGCATGTCGTCATGCGCCAGGCTGAGCAGCAGGTGGGCGCGCTCGGTCACCATGTGGATGGCGTCCAGCGAGCCGCGCGGCGCATTGCGATGGCGCGCGGCAATGGTGTCCAGGCGCGCCAGCGCGGCCTCGGCGGCGGCAATGTCGCCGCTGGTCAGGTGCAGCCGGATCTGGTTGGCCAGGCTCTGCGCGACCAGCCGGTCCAGGCGCAGTTGCGTGCCGTAGTCTTCCAGCCGCTCCAGTTGCGCGAAGGCATCGAGCCGGTGGCCGCAGATCCAGTGCGCGGCCGCCAGCACGGTGTGCACCCGCAGCACCGAGTCGGGGATCGATACCCGCTCGAGCACGTCGACCCGGTCTTCCAGCAGCCGGCGCGCGGCCTCCAGGTCGTTCTGCTCGTACAGCGCCTCGCCCAGCAGTGCCGCGGCAAAGTACTCCGGCTCGGCGCCGGCGCCGCCGTGGCCCGCTTGCTCGACTTCGCGCAGCACGTCGCGGGCGACGCGCTCGGCCTGGATCATGTTGCCTTCCAGCGCATGGCTGAAGCCGATCATGCAGCGCCCGTTGAGCATGCCGCTGGCGGTGCCCAGCAGCGGCATGCCGTCGATCACCAGCGGCGCTGCCTCGGTCTGGATGCGGCGGGCGCGCTCGTAGTCGCCCAGGTGCATGTAGAGCCACGACAGCAGGTTGTTGCGCGAGCCGATAAACAGCGCCGGCATGTCGGCGGGCACGTTCTCGATCTGCGGCAGCAGCGCCAGCGCGCCCTGGCTGTCGTCGCGCAGCAGCACCAGGGAAAAACGCAGCAGCGCGAGCCGGTAGCGCAGCGAGGCGTCGCCCGGCGGGATGTCGGCCTCGAGCCGGTCCGCGGCCGCGGCGCACGCATCCAGGTCGCGCGAGAACATCTGCGTGCGCAGGGCCAGCAGGCGCAGTTCGGGGCGCGCCTGCACCTGGTCGGCGGGGATGGCGCGCAGCAGCCCGAGCGCCTTGCGCACCTCGCCGCGCATGATCAGGGTGTCGGCATAGCGCTGCACCAGGTCGGCGGCGGTGTCGGCATCGCCGGCCAGCACCGCATGGCGCACGGCCTCTTCCAGCATGCGATGGTCGCGGAACCAGCGCCAGGCCGCCGCGTGCACGGCGCGCTGCTGGGCCTCGCTGCGCGAGCGGAAACGCTGGGCCAGGGTCTCGCGCAGCAGCGGATGCAGCCGGTACCAGGATTCGCGCTCGGGGCCCTGCGCCGGGGTGATGAAGAGGTTCTCCTGTTCCAGCCGTGCCAGCAGCGCCAGGATCTCGCCTTCGCCCAGCGCCTGCTCGCCCAGGGCCTCGCACAGCGACGCGGTGAAGCGTTCGCACGCGGCGGCGCGCACCAGCAGCTCGGCTTCGTCCGGCGCCAGGCGCGACAGCACCTCGCGTTCGAAATACTCGGCAAAGGCGCCGGCATCCTGCACGCTGGCCTGCACGAAGCCGGTGGCAAAGGTGAGGCCGCTGGCGTTGGCCTTCTTGCGCTTCCAGTGCGCGGCAAACAGCTGCAGGCCGGCCACCCAGCCGTCGGTCAGCTCGTGCAGCATGCGCGCATCGCGCGGGCTGATGTCGCCCAGCTGGGCGCGCAGGAAATGCTGCGATTCAGCCAGCGTGAAGCGCAGGTCGCGCTGGTCCAGCTCCAGCAGCATGCCCTGGTCGCGCAGGCGCCCAAGCGACAGTGGCAGCGCCACGCGCGAGGCCAGCACCACATGGAAATTGGCGGGGGCATAGTCGAGCAGCCACTGCAGCGGTTCCAGCACGCGCGGCGCCGTCAGGTGGTGCACGTCGTCGAGCACCAGCGTCACGTCGCGCGGGTGGGCGGCAATGCCGCGCACCAGCGCGATGATGGCGCGCTCGACGGCTTCGTCGTCCGTGCCGCGGTCGGCCAGCACCATGGCTTCGCGCGTCAGCGCGGGGCTGACCTCGGACAGGCAGCCGAGCAGGCGGTCCAGCCAGCGCTGGCGCTCGTTGTCGGCCGGCTCCAGCGTCAGCGCGGCCATGTCGAAGCCGAGCGCCAGCAGGTCCAGCCGCCATGCGGTCAGCAGCGCGGTCTTGCCGTAGCCGGCCGGGCCCTGCAGCACGATGCAGCGCCGGCGCCGCGCCTCGGTCAGCTGTGCCAGCAGGCGCTCGCGCGCGACCACGCGCGCCGCGCTGCGCAGCGAGGGCGGCCGGGACGGCTGCGAGACCGGCGCGGCGGGCTGGCTACGAGGAGCTGCTGGCGGATTGGCTGGCGTCTGGGGCATGGGCGAGGCTGGAGGACGGTGCAGGTGAGGTGCGGAGGAAATGCGGGAGAGGCAGCGCGATGCCGGGCAAAGGCGGCACCTTGTGGAGATTGTACTGGCAGACGCGGCGCGGCGGCCAAGCCACGCCTGGCCGGCTGTCCGCGTGGTCCGGGTGAGACGCGCACAGCACCCGCAGGCCACCCGGAACAGGTGGGGGAGGGTTTGCCGGGTGTCCGGTCACAAGGCGTCGCCTTATATTCGCGCAGCGGCAAGCCCGCCGGCGAAGCGCGTGCCGTTTCACGCCTTCGCTCCTTCGTCCCTTTGCCCCTGCTTCGATTGCGCACCGCTGGACGCCCATGGAAACCATACATGCTGCCGTCGCGACCCGCCTCGTGCCACCGCGCCAGAGCCGGCGCTCGATTGCGCGCGAGGTCCTGCTGCAGCGCCTGCACGATGCCAGGCATGGCCGGCTGACATTGCTGACTGCGCCTGCCGGCTATGGCAAGACCACCGTGATGGCGCAGTGGCGCCACCGCCTGCTGGCCGGTGGCGCGCGCGTGGCCTGGCTCACGCTCGCGCCGGAAGACGACGACCTGGGCCAGTTTTGCGCCAGCCTCGACGCCAGCCTGCGGCAGGCCGGCATCCGCCTGTGCCGCCCCGGCCCGGAGTTCGGTTTCGACCCGGCACACCCCGCCGCCTTGCTGCCCGCGTTCGTCGCGCTGCTGGACGGCGTGCCGGGCGAGGTCTACCTGATGCTGGACGGGCTCGACCGCCTGCGGCACCCGGCCACGCTGGCCTTCCTGCAGGGTGTGCTGTGCGCGCGCCTGCCGCACCTGCATATCGTCGCCGCGGCGCGCGGCGAGGCCGGGCTGGCCCTGGCCCGGCTGCGCGCCGACCGGGAGCTGGCCGAAGCCGGCCGCGCCGAGCTGGCCTTCAGCGTTGCCGAAACCCTGGCCTTCGTCGGCCAGCGCGTGGAGGGACGCATCGCGCGCAGGGAGAACTCGCAAGCCGCCGTCGACACGGCGGTGGCGCTGCAGGAAGTCACCGAAGGCTGGCCCGCCGGCCTGGAGCTGGTTGCCGCATCGCTGCGCACGGGCCAGGAGCCGGCGTGGCCGCACGCGCAATCCGCTGCCCTGCATGCCTACTGGCAGGAGGAGGTGACTGCCGGATTGCCGCCGGCGTTGCTGGACTTCATGCGCTGCCTCGCGGTGCCACGCCGCATCCATGCCGATCTTGCCGCGCTGCTTGCCGGCTGCGCGCAGGCGCCGGCGCGCCTTGCCGAGATCGCCGCGCGCGGCCTGTTCCTGGAGCCAGCCCCGCCCGAGCCGGATGAGGTTGCCGATGGGAGCGGGCAGGGCTGGTACCGCTTCCACCCGTTGTTCCGGGCGCACCTGCTGCATGACCTGGAGCACGGCACGGGCCCCGGGCCGCATGGACTGTCCGAGCTGCAGCGGCTGCACGGGCTTGCGTCCGCGTGGCTGGACCGTTGCGGCAAGCAGGCGGAGGCCATCGGACACGCGCTCTGCAGCGGCGACTTTGGCCGTGTGCTGGCGCTGGTGGAGGCCACTGCGGCCCAGTTGCCCGGCGTCAGTCCGCTGCGGGACTTTCTGCAATGGGCCGACGGCATCGCACCCGCGCAGCTGGCGTTGCACCCGGCGCTGCTGCTGGCCTCGGCATGGGCGTGCGTGGTTTCGGTGCGGCCGCAGCACGCCGAGCACTGGATCCGGCGCTGGGAAGCCAGTGCCGGGCCCGGCGTGGATACCGTGGTGCACGCCACGGTGATGCGCGCGACCATTGCCGCGCAGCAGGACGACCACCCGCGGGTGCAGGTGCTGCTCGACAGCCTGCAGGGCAGGCCACCGGGCAATCCCGCGCTCGAGCAGATCCGCATGAGCCTGGCATTGCGCTACGGCACCCTGCTGGGCTGCCAGCCCCGCTCGCGTGCGCCCTACCGCTGCGCGGCGCAGCCCGGCGACACCGAGATCGCGCTGATGGGTGCCGGCACGCTGGCGCTGATGGCCTGGATCGAGGGCAATGCCTACGAGACGCTGCGGCTCGGCACGGACGTGCTGGCGGCCGCGCAGCATGCCTATGGGCGCCGCTCGATCGCGGCCAGCCTGTGCGCGGTGCCGGTGGCTGCCGCGCTGTACGAGCAGGATCGCATTGCCGAAGCCAGCGAAGTGCTGGCGGGCCGGCTGCAGACGCTGCGTACCGGCACCCCGGACGTGCTGATCGAAGCGGCGCTGTGCCATGCCCGGCTGCAATGGCTGGCCGGCGCGCGCCATGAAGCCCTGGCGGAACTGGTGGAAGCCGAAGCCATGTTCCACCGCCGCGGCCTGCCGCGCGGGGTGGCGCGCGTGGCGGCCGAGCGCCAGCGCCTGACGCTGTTGGGCAAGGACCTGCGCCACGCGCAGCGGCTGCAGGCCTCGCTGGAGGAACTGGGCCGGCAGGATCCGGGCGCTACACCGCGCGGCCAGGAAATCGCCGCCGTGGCGGCGCTGGCCCGCGCCCGGCTGGCGCTGGCGCAAGGCGAGCCCACGCAGGCGCTTGCCGCGCTTGGCACCGTGCGTGGCCTGTACGTGGCTTCGGTGCGGGAACCGCTGCTTGTGACGGTCGACCTGCTGCAGGCCACCGCGCTCGACGACCTCTATCGTTCCGATGAAGCGGCACCGTACCTCGAAGCCGCGCTGGCGGCGGGCGAGCGGCTGGGGCTGGTGCGCACTTTCCTCGACGAAGGCGAACGTACCTTCGGCTTGCTGGCACGCATGGCTGGCAGGGAGGACGGTGGCGCGGCAGGGCGCGGGGCTTACCTGGCGCGCCTGTGCGAGGCCGCCGCGATGCCGGCGCCGCCGCCCGGGCCGGCCGAGCCCAGCGCCGAGCCCGCAGCTGCGCCGGCCGCATTGCCGCCGGCCGACGTCGGCAAGGGCCGGCTGCTGACCCCGCGCGAGCGCGAGATCCTGGCGCTGCTGGAGCAGTCGATGTCGAACAAGCGCATTGCGCTGGTGCTCAACCTGAGCGTCGACACCGTCAAGTGGAACCTGCGGCAGATCTACGCCAAGCTCGATGTGTCGCGCCGCTACGATGCCATCCTGGTGGCGCGCAGCGCGTTGCAGCGGCCGGGCTGACCGCACTGGCCACCCGGCTGCGCGCTTGCCTTATTCCGCGGTGGCGCCGCTGGCCTTGATCATCTGGGCGACCACGGGCTCGGTCGCGTCGAATTCGCGCCGGAACTCCGCCGGCGAGTTGCCCACCGGATCCATGGCCAGTGCCTCGAGCCGCGCGCGCATGGTCGGCGACTGGACCGACGCCCGCGCTTCCGCTTCCAGCCGCGACAGCACCGCCGCCGGCGTGCCGGAGCGCGCGAACAGGCCAAGCCAGGCGGGCGAGCGCAGTTCCTGCTCCTTCAGCCCGGCCTCGGCCATGGTCGGTACCTCGGGCAGCTCCTTGATACGCTTGTCGCCCATCACGGCGAGGGCGGTAAGCCGGCCGCTCTTGATATGCGGGCCGAGCGTGCTCATCGAGCCGATCGCCCAGGCGATATTGCCGGCGATCATGTCCTGCGCCATTGGCGCTTCACCCTTGTAGGCCACGTGCGCCATGTCCAGGCCGCGCACCTGGTTCAGGTGCGCGCCGACAAGGTGCGGGAAGGTGCCGACGCCATAGGAGCCGTAGCTGACCTTGCCCTTGTTCTTCGCGGCCCAGTCGAGGAACTGCTGCACGTTCTTCGCCGGCACGTCCCGGTTCACGGCCAGCACGATCTTGGCGACGCAGAGTTCGGTGACAAAGGCCAGGTCCCGGCGCACGTCGTACGGCACGTTGCGGTACAGGTGCGGCGTGTTGATCAGCGGCGAGGAGTGGGTGAGCAGGATCGTGTAGCCGTCCGGCGCGGCACGCGTGATGGCCTGCACGGCGATCACGCCCGCGCCGCCGGGCTTGTTGTCGACGATGATGGTTTGCCCGAGACGCTTGCCCATGTCTTCGGCCAGCGCGCGCGCCACGGTGTCGGTGGCGCCGCCGGGCGGGCCCGGGACAACGAAGGTGATGGGACGCGACGGGTAGCTCTGGGCACCGCAGGCGGCGCTCCACGCCATCGCTGCCATCGCGATCAGGGACTTCATGCGCATGATGTGATACCTCGGGAAAGGGAGTAGGGGGCGGCGCAGCAAGGAAGCTGCATGTGGGAAGTTATAGGATGCCCGGCACCTTGCATGCCCCCCATATCGGCTGGGCGGGATTGCCCTAGGTGGTGGTGGCACGCAGCAGGGGAGCCATAAAAAGAAAGCTCCGGCACGAGGCCGGAGCAAAGCACGCGGCCGGACGATGCCGGCCAGGTGGAGATTGGGTTGTACGGCGCGGCGCCAGCCGCGCGTGTGCGCCTTAGCGCTCTGCCATCAGCCCCAGGCCCTGTGCCTGCAGCTGTGCCACGCCATCGGCATCGAAGCCCCAGTCGCGCAGCGCGGCGGCGCCATGCTCGCCGCGCGCCGGCGCGGGGCCGGAGATCTCGGAAGGCGTGCCAAGGAACCGCGGCGCCGGTGCCGGCTGCACCACGCCCGCGACTTCGACGAAGCTGCCGCGTGCGCGGTGATGCGGGTGGTTGGGCGCTTCGCTGAATTCCAGCACCGGTGCGATGCAGGCATCGCTGCCTTCGAACACGGCGCACCATTCGTCGCGCGTGCGGGTCAGGAAGACGGCCTCGAACTGCTCGCGCAGCACCGGCCAGCCGTTGCGGTCGTACTGGGCCGGCAGGTCCTTGCCGGCAAGGCCCAGCTTGTCCAGCAGCTCGGCGTAGAAGCGGCCCTCGACCGGGCCGATCGACATGTACTTGCCGTCGCGCGTGCGGTAGTTGTCATACCAGGGCGCGCCGCCGTCGAGCACGTTGGCCTGGCGCTGTTCGCGCCAGTTGCCGGAGGCCAGCAGGCCCCAGAACACCGCGCCCAGTTGCGCGGCGCCTTCGGTCATGGCCGCGTCGACCACCTGGCCCTTGCCGCCGCGCTGGACGTTGAGCAGTGCCGCCACCACGCCGAGCGCCAGCAGCATGCCGCCGCCGCCATAGTCCCCGACCAGGTTCAGCGGCGGCACCGGTGCCTGCCCGGCGCGACCGATACCCGACAACACGCCGGACAGCGCGACATAGTTCAGGTCATGGCCGGCACGGTCGGCCAGCGGGCCGGTCTGGCCCCAGCCGGTCATGCGCGCATAGACCAGCTTCGGGTTGAGCGCCAGCGCGATATCGGGCCCCAGGCCCAGGCGTTCCATGGTGCCCGGGCGGAAGCCTTCGATCACCACGTCGGCGCGTTCGACCAGCGCCAGCGCCGCGCGCTGCGCTTGCGGCTGCTTCAGGTCCAGCGTGACCGAGCGGCGGCCGCGTCCGGTGATATCCACGCGTTTGCCAGTGGCCGACTTGGGCCCCAGGTCGGCCGGCGCCGCCGGGCGGTCGACGCGCAGCACGTCGGCGCCCATGTCGGCCAGCAGCATTGCGCCGAACGGGCCCGGCCCGATGGCTTCGAATTCCAGTACGCGGATTCCGCTCAGTACACCCATGGTGGTTCTCCTCTTGCTCAGTCCTGTTTGAATGGGACGCACCCATGCCCTTGATTGCGCTTTTGCACTGGCTGCAAGTAGACCAAAAGCGGGCCCCCCCGAGCCCCACCCGTATCAGGTAGTAGGCCGCCCACCCTTCCTGCGGTGCACAAATGCGCTCCTATAATCGGTTCACCATGCGGCCGCCAGTGCAGGCCGGAAGACGAAGTGAGCCGGAGCCAGAAGTGAGCAATACCCAGCGCGCAATCGCATCGCCAACGCGGGCACGGCAGCCCGCACGCCTGTTGCCGGTCCTGAGCGAGCTCAGGCAGGAGGTGCGCTCGCTGAGCCGGCGTGCGCATCGTCTCGCGCTCGCGCAGGCCGACGGTGATGACGACGCCTGCCGCCATCGGCTGGCGCAGTTGTTCGAGCGCTGGATCGAAGACGGCTCGCCACGCGCGCAGGTGGTCTGCTTTGCCTCGGCCGCCGAGTTCGGCTTGCCGCTGCACCGGCAGGCCGAGCGCTGCCGCGCCGCGGCGATGTGCGATGGCTCCGATGCGGTGCGCGCGTTGTACTGGGCGGCGCTGCACCGCACGCGCAGCCGCGTCGGCATGACCGCGCGGATGGAAGATGCGCAGGCCGCAGTGCTGCCCGCGGTGGCGCAGGCGCCACCGGCTGCCGCGCAGTTGCGGGTGCTGCCCGCCGCATCGGCGCGGCCGCTGTGCCGCCGCTGCGAGCGCCTGCGCCTGGACGCGCGCTGCGCCAACGGCCACGGTGCCTTGCGCCCGTTGGGCGACATGCAGTGGCGCAGCCTGGCCGCCGGCGTGCAATGCCAGACGCGCGAGCACCAGTGCGATACCTGCAGCACACACTGGACCCAGCACCGCAGCGCGGCGGATCCCTTTACCGCCTGGACCATCAGCCGGCGCGGCAACGCCATGCCGGCAAGGGGCGCATTGACGGCCTGAAAGCGATGCGACGGCCATGCTGCAGTGGCCGGCAAGAACAGAACGGCGCGCCGGACCTTGCGGACCGGCGCGCTGTTTTATTTGCTGTGGTTCGGCAGCGGGGCGCCCTGCATCTCCTGCTCCTGCAGTTCGCGCCACGCGATCTTGCCGGTGGCGGAGCGCGGCAGGCGTTCGACAAACTGCACGATGCGCGGCGCCTTGTAGGTCGCCATGCTGGTGCGGCACCACGCCAGCAACTCTTCCTCGGAAACGCCGGCGCCGTCACGCCGCACGATCACCGCCTTCACGGTCTCGCCCCGGTGCGGATCGCGCGCGGCGATCACGCAGGCTTCCAGGATGGCAGGGTGGGTATGCAGGATCGCTTCCACCTCAGCCGGCCACACCTTGTAGCCCGAGGCGTTGACCATGCGCTTGAGGCGGTCGCGCATGACGAAGTAGCCGTCGCCATCGACGCTGGCGAGGTCGCCGGTACGGAAGAAGCGCTTGCCGTCGATCGTGATAAAGCTCTCGGCATTGGCCGCGGGCTGGTTCCAGTAGCCCAGCATCACCTGCGCGCCGTGCACCACGATCTCGCCGACTTCGCCGCGCGGCACTTCGGCCAGCGTGGCGGGATCGATGACGCGCGCATCGACGCCGTAGGTCGGCACGCCAAGGTGCCCGGAGCGCGGCGCGGCGAGCGGGTTGGCGATGATGAACGAGGCGGTCTCCGTCAGGCCATAGCCTTCGACGAACTGCAGTCCGTAGCGCTCCTTCATCAGCCGCGCGGTGCTGTCGGGCACCGCCGCGCCGCCCCCGACCACGCAGGCCAGGCTACTCAGGTCAAATGACTCGATATCCGGCTGCGCGAAGAACTCCACCAGCATCGGCGGCGGCGCCGCCCAGAACGTGACGCGATGGCGCGCTACCAGCTGCGCCGCGGTGCGCCGGTCCCAGCGCGGCAGCAGCACGATGGTGCCGCCCATGTAGACCGGTGCGTTGACGCCGTTCTGCAGCCCGAGCAGGTGGAACATCGGCGCTACTGCCAGGAAGGTCGATTCCGCGTGCGAGCGCCGCCACAGCTGCGAGCCCGCCACCGACACCATCACCGTGCGGTGCGTGTGCATGCAGGCCTTGGGCGCCCCGGTGGTGCCCGAGGTGTAGGGCAGCATGCACAGGTCGTCCACGCCTGCGGCGCGCGGCGATGGCGTGAAGCCGGCGGCCATGGCCTGCTGCCAGTGGACCGCGCCGGCCGGCAACGCCGCGCCGGACGAGCGCTGCTGCACCCAGTCCGGAATCGCGAGGCTGTCATCGGGCTGCGCGGGCAGGGCATCGCCATAGTGATGCACGATCACGTGGCGCAGCGGCGTGGTGCCGAGCAGCGGCGCCACCTGGCCGACCAGCTCGCTTGCGGCAAACGCTGCCACCGCGCCGCTGTCGGTGACGATATGGCGCAGCTCGTCTTCCAGCAGCATGGCGTTGGCCGGCACCACCACGGCATCGGTGCGCAGGATCGCGTAGTAGGCCACGATGAACTGCGGGCTGTTCTGGCTGAGCAGCACCACGCGATCGCCGCGGCGCACGCCGCATGCCTGCTGCAGGTAGCCGGCCATGCGCTCCACCTGCGCCAGCAGTTCGGCATAGGTGGTGGCGCCGTGGTAGAACTGGACCGCGACCTTGTCGGGGAAGCGCTGGGCCGAGATCTCAAGGTTCTCGGCCAGCGTGGTGTGCGGCATATGGAAGACGCGCGGCACGTCGCCGAGCGCCACTGCGGCATCCACCGCAAGCGGGCCCGTGGGGGCGGCGGCGACGCCTGCATCGGGCGGATAGTTGTTGGTCATGGTTGTCTTCTCTGTCATGTTGCAGTTGCCGTCAGAACGCGGTATCGCCATCCAGCAGCGGCGGCCGTTCTCGTAGTAGATAGTGCGTTCGCTGCCGCTGCTCTCCTTGATAGGTTCAGCCCGGCCTCAGGCCAGCGTGAAAGTCGGCACCGGGGCGCCGCCATCACTGGGCGAGAACTTCACCTGCACCGTCTGCCCGATCCGCACCGTGTCGAGGTCGCAGTCGATGATATGGGTCATCATGGTCACGCCTTCGTCCAGCTTCACATAGGCGATGCAGAACGGATTGGGGCCGGCGCGACGCGTCACGCTGAAGCTGTAGATCGTGCCGCGGCCGCTGGCCGGCTTCCATGAGGTGGTGCCCATGCAGAACGGGCACAGCACGCGCGGATACCAGTGGGGCTTGCCGCAGTCGTCGCAGACCTTGACCAGCAATTGCCCTTCGCGCGCGGCCTGCCAGAAGGGCAGGTTGTCGGGCTGTTCGTCCGGCGCCTTGTAGGCAAGGGGGGTATGTGGGGTCGTCATGTCATTGCTCCCGCGCATTATTCACGTTCAAGGATCAGGGTGGCGCTGCCGTGGCGCGAGCCCAGGTAGCCGCCGGTGCCTTGTGCCAGCGCCAGGTCGCAGTTGGCGACCTGCACCGCCGGGTGGGCTTCGCCGCGCAGCTGGCGCACGGCCTCGATGACCTTGGTGATGCCGCCGCGGTTGGCCGGATGGTTATTGCACAGGCCGCCGCCGTCGGTGTTGAAGGGCAGCTTGCCGACGCCCGAGATCAGGTTGCCGTCGGCGACGAATCTGCCGCCTTCGCCTTTCTTGCAGAAGCCCAGGTCTTCCAGCTGCATCAGCACGGTGATGGTGAAGCTGTCGTAGATCGACGCGTACTTGATGTCGGCCGGCGTGACGCCCGCTTCGGCAAACGCCGTCGCGCCCGAGAAGCGCGCACCGGACCAGCTCAGGTCGACTTCGCCGCCGAGCTGGCCCTTGATGTACTCGCCGGCGCCGCGGATCTTCACCTTGGGCCGCTTCAGCGTGGCGGCGATTTCCGGGCGCGCCACGATCAGTGCGCCGCCGCCGTCCGAGACCACGCAGCAGTCGAGCTTGTGCAGCGGATCGGAAATCATCGGCGAGTTCAGCACGTCCTCGACCGTGACCACGTCGCGCAGCATGGCATGGGGGTTGTGCTGGGCGTGGTGCGACGCGGCCACCTTGACCCAGGCGAGCTGCTCGGCGGTGGTGCCGTACTCGTGCATATGGCGCATGGCCGCCATCGCGTACAGGTTGACTGTGACCGGGCTGAAGGGGCTCTCGAACGGCGCGTCGGGCAGGTTGGCGCCCCAGTTGCGCGCCTGCGTGCCGCTGGAGCCTTCCGAGCGCGGGCGCCCCGCCAGCGTGATCAGGGCCACGTTGCACTTGCCGGCCGCGATGGCCTGCGCCGCGTGCGAGACATGGACCAGGTAGGCGGAGCCGCCGGTGTCGGTGGAATCGACATGGCGCACCTTGAGGCCGAGATAGTCGACCATGTTGACTGCGCCCAGCCCCGGCGCGTCGCCGGCGCAGAAGTAGCCGTCCACGTCAGCCAGCGTCAGGCCCGCGTCCTGCAGCGCGCCCTTGGCGCTTTCAGCGTGCAGCTGCGCCACCGACTTGTCCGGTGCCTTGCGGGTCGGGTGCTCATAGGCGCCGACGATATAGGCCTTGCCGTTGATGCTCATCATTTCTCCTCTCGTGCTCAAATGGTGCTACGCATGGATATTGCAGCGGTTTGTTCATTCTGTCCTGAGGGACCTGAAGACCGACTTACCGGACTCCAGATGAAGCGCAGCCGGGTGCAGGCGTAGGCAGGATCGGGGGGCGCGACGCTCAGTTCACCGCGCGCGTCTTGCCTTCCCAGTGCGGCGCGCGCAGGTCGCGCTTGAGGATCTTGCCCGCGCCGGACAGCGGCATTGCCTGGCGGAACTCCACCGTCTTGGGGCATTTGTAGCCGGCAATATGCGCGCGGCAATGTTCCTGGATTTCCGCTTCGGTCGCCTGCATGCCGGGCTTGAGCACCACTACCGCGTGCACGGCCTCGCCCCATTTCTCATGCGGCACGCCGATCACGGCGCTCATCGCCACGGCGGGGTGGCGGCTGAGCACGTTCTCCACTTCCGCGGAATAGACGTTTTCGCCGCCGCTGACGATCATGTCCTTGAGGCGGTCGACGATGAAGATATAGCCCCGGTCATTCATGTAGGCGCCGTCGCCGGTGTGCAGCCAGCCGTCCTGCAGGGCCTTGGCGGTGTCTTCCGAACGGTTCCAGTAGCCGGGCGTGACGCCGGCGCTGCGCACCAGGATCTCTCCCACGGTGCCGCGCGGCACCCCATTGCCCTCGGGGTCGACGATCTTCACTTCGATGCCGATGCCGGCGCATCCGGCGGACAGGTGCAGGCCCTGCGCGCGCGCCGCCGGGCTGTGGTTCTCGGGCGGGTTGGTGGTGACGATCATGGACTCGGTCATGCCGTAGGAGTGGGCGAAGTCCACGCCCGGCAGTTTCTCCATGGTCTGCTCCAGCACGGCCGCGCTGATGGCGGAGGCACCGTAGCCCAGGCGGCGCACACTGCGCAGGTCGCGCTTCGGGAAATCGGGATGGCTGATCAGCATCTGGATCATGGTCGGCACCAGCGCCAGTTCGGAAATGCGCTCGCGCTCGATGGTCTCCAGCATCTCGCGCGGCTCGAACATCGGCATGATCACGTGCGTTTCGCCTGCCAGGAACTGGTTCAGCACGCGCGCCATCGACGCAACATGGAAGAACGGATTGACATGCAGCGCACGGCCGCCGCGCAGNGCGCCCGGCCGCCGCGCAGCGGCGGGGTATCCGCCATGCGCTGCAGGCAGCCGCACCACAGCGTGCTGTGGGTCTGCATCACGCCCTTGGGGAAGCCCGTGGTGCCGCCGGTGTACATGATGACGGCAAGGTCGTCGCCGCCGCGCTGGACGTCGGGCACCGGGGCGCTTTGCGCGACCAACTGCTCGAACGACAGCATGCCGTCGGGCGCATCGCCGTCGCCGGCGTGGATCAGCACTGGCGTGCGTTTGGCCGTCTCGCGGATGCCCGCGGCCATCGGCAGGAACTGGTCATCGATCACCAGGATACCGGTATCGCAGTCGTCCAGCGAATAGACCACTTCAGGCACGCTCCAGCGCACATTGACCGGATTGAGCACGCCGCCGCCCCACCAGGCGGCCATGGCGTACTCGAGGTAGCGGTCAGAGTTCAGCGCCAGGATGCCGACGCGGTGGCCCGGCTGCATGCCGAGCGCCTGCAGCGCGCCGGCCAGGCGCGCCACGCGGTCGCAGAATTCACGGTAAGTGCGGTGCCGCCCGCGGAAGATGGTGACGACTTGGTCGGGCTGCTGCTGCAGCGAGCGGTGCAGGGCTCTGGTCAGGTACAAGGTTGTCTCCGTTATCTCTAATCTGTGCATGAGGTGCCGCGAGTACTGCCGATCATAAGCCGAGGCTTGCATTCGAAATTTCCAGATTGTGGGATTCGCAGGTGATGCTCTCCCATCGCCAGAGGTTCTGCCTGATTCCTCATTCTTTGCGGCGCTCATGAATCGCCTGTCCGTGTGACGCAGTGCATACCGAATGCTTGCGGCGACCGCTACAATCCGCGATGGGGCATTTACGAACATGGCGAAGAAGGATCGATGACCTACATCGTTGAAGCGGTGGACGAAGCCTTGGGCTTGCTGATGCTGGTGGCCGAGCACCCATCGCTGGGCGTGACCGAACTAGCGCGGCGGGCCGGGCTGACCAAGGCGCGCGCGTTCCGCCTGCTGACCACGCTGGAGCACCGCGGCCCGATCGCGCGCGAGTCGACGGCGGCGGTCTACAAGCTCAGTTACAACGCGCTGCTGGTGGGCAATGCCGCGCGCGAGCAGTTCGACCTGGTCAAGCTGGTGGCGCCGCGGCTGGCGGCGATCGGCGCGGCCTGTGGCGAGAACGTCATCGTGCGCGTGCGCGATGGGCTGGAGTCGGTGTGCGTGGCGCGGCATGAGTCGACGCAATCGGTCCGCGTGCATACCGAGATCGGCAACCGCCGGCCGCTGCACGTGGGGGCCTCCGGCAAGCTGCTGCTCGCCTTCGCTGCGCCCGAGGTGCTGGACGCCGTGCTGGCGCAGCAGCTTGAACGCTTCACCGCCAAGACCATCATCGAACCGCAAGCCCTGCGCGACGAGCTCGCGGCGATCCGCGCCGCCGGCTATGCCGTATCGCTCGGCGAGCGCGATGCCGATGCCGTCTCTGCTGCCGCGCCGCTGCGCGACCACAGCGGCGCGGCAGTGGCGTCGCTGAGCATCGCCAGCCCGGCCAGCCGGACCACGCAGGAGGCGCTGGACCGGCATGTGGCGATGGTGGTGGCGGAGGCCGCCGCGCTGTCACGCGCGCTCGGCCATACCGGCGGCTGAACCCGGCTGGGCGCGGCAGGACCGCGCAAATCCCCGACATCTCAAAAGCGGCGCTTCGGCGCCGCTTTTTCTTTGGGTGCGCCCGGCAGGGCGCAC
>NZ_JFJW01000123.1:0-15849 GCF_000611125.1 Cupriavidus sp. SK-4 | reverse complement strand
CCGCCAGTGCGCGCGCGCCGGCCATGCCAGCACGCCCGCGCCGGCGCTGGCCGCACACATCGACGCGGCCTTCGCGGCGCTGGCCACGCCGGCGCACGGCAACCGCGCCGTGCTGGCAGCACTGGCCACCCTGCGGCTTGCCCTGTATCGGCATCAAGGAAACCACCATGCACGCCACTGAGTTCGACCTGTACGGCGTATTCGTGCCGGCCACCGTGGTGTGGATGCTGGCCGCGTTCGCCGTCACCGCCAGCGCGCGCGCCGTGCTCGCCCGGATCGGCTTCTACCGCATTGCGTGGCACCGGTCATTGTTCAACTTCTCGCTCTATATCCTTGTACTGGGCGCGATCGTCGCGCTCGTCTGGTAGGCCCCATCATGATTCGCAAGCTTTCGCTGCTCGGCCCCGTTGCAGTGACCCTGGCGGCCGTGGTCGCCGCGGCACTGACCGCCTGGCATTTGTGGCAGTACTACACCGAGGCGCCCTGGACGCGCGATGGCCATGTGCGCGCAGAAGTGATCCAGGTCGCGCCCGATGTCTCCGGCCTGGTCACGGCCGTGCTCGTCGGCGACAACGCCCGGGTGCAACGCGGCCAGGTGCTGTTCGTGGTGGACCAGGACCGCTTCAGCCTGGCCCTGAAACAGGCGCAGGCCGAGGCCGCGTCGGCACGCGCTGCGCTGGCACAGGGCCGGCGCCAGGCGGGCAACGTCGCCGGCCAGGCCGCCGCGCAGGCGCGCGTCGATGAAGCCGATGCCGCGGTGGACGTGGCCAGGCTGAACCTGGCCCGCTGCCGCGTGACCAGCCCGGTCGACGGCCATGTCAGCGACCGCCTGCCGCGCGCCGGCGACTTTGCCACCCGCGCCAAACCGGCGTTGTCGGTGATGGCCAGCGGCTCGCAGTATGTGGAGGGCTATTTCGAGGAGACCAAGCTGCCCGCGATCCGCGTCGGCAGCGCCGCCGAGGTGCACATCATGGGCCAGCGCACTCCCTTGCGCGGACATGTGCAGAGCATTGCGCCCGGCATCGAGGACCAGGACCGCGCCATCGGGCCAAACATGCTCCCCAGCGTCAACCCGACCTTCAACTGGGTGCGCCTGGCGCAACCTGGCGCAGCGCATACCGGTGCGCATCGCGCTGGACCAGGTGCCGGCCGGGGTACAGCTGATCGCCGGCCAGACCGCCACGGTGCGCATCCGGGCGCCGCGCGAATGAGGCGCCCCGACGCAGCCATACCGGCCCCGCCGGAACTGTTCTGCTTCCGCTCCTGCCGATTTGTACGCCTGCCGGGCGGCCATCGGTCCCTACCATGGAGGGCATGGCATGCGCCATGCCCTACCCCATTGCCCCCGGGAGATTCGCCATGCAAGCCGCGCTTGTGCAAGAAGTGCCCGCCTGCCAGCGTCTATTGCAGCGCAGCGTCATGCGCTCGAAGAGATGCACGGAACCGTGCCAGAGGGAGGACAGCTCGCAATCCGCTCGCTGCTATCCTCGCGACGTTCGAGGACCGCCGAATATCGAAGCAACTCGAGATGACCGCCAGCACATTTGATCTTTGCGCTTCTGTTGCTGCCTGTGCTCCCATCCAGCTCGGTGTGCCGGGGGCGCTGCAAACGAAGCTATTGGAGGCGATCATGGTTCGAAAGCTGTTCTATGAACTGCCGCACGATGAGCAGGACGATTTGGCGGCGGCCAGCCAAAGGTACGAGTGGATCCCAGAAGACTGTGTCGTAGTCGCGCATGAGGCCCCCCTCCCAGCCGAGGGCTCGGCTATTTACCTGGCGTGGTGCGCTGGTACTTTCGCGAGCCCGCGCGACATCGAGGTCTTACTGTTCGAGCGCGGGGTGGTCGTGAGCTACGAGACCATTCATCGCTGGTGCGATCAGTTCGGCGGGGATTTTGCTCATCGCGTCAAGGCTACGCGTCGCAAGCCGGACAGCACTTGGCAGCTACCCGGCCGCAATGGCCGACCTTCCAGAACTGGCCAGCGTCAAACCCATCTTCGTGAAAGCAGCTGCTCGGATGAACAATGAACAATCGAGCCGAGAACAGCCACCAGCCGACCCGCCAACGCGAGCGGCGTATGCGTGGGCTTCGTGACCGAGAACGTACGCAGGCTTTTCCTTTCGAGCTTCGGTCCGATCCGGCAGCACTTCGCGCTGAAAGCAGCATCTGCTGCGTGCTTCGCTCTATCGCAAACACCTTCCTGCAAGATTCGCTGCCTAGCACGAATTCACCGAAGCGGTCTAAGATCCGTCAACTGCTTTCTGAGCAGTGGCCCTGCGTGCCACTGCCTTGTCTCGCTATGGCAAGTTGACAGCGCCTGCAAATGCGGCTGATCCGATACACGACCGCATTGGCACGCGCACAATAAGACGGTTGCGCTTGGCATTGAGCAGCCTGCGTACTATGCTTCAGCGAAAACAAATCGTGCCCAGTTTCGCCTTGAATGTCTTCGTGGTGTCCTCGCACCGCGTTATTGCCGGGGAATACCGAAGGGAGAGAGCGCACCGTACGGCGCTCGGAGGCGGGAAACTTCATGTGTTTCTTTCTTCGCAAAGCTTGCTGCATGCAACTGGCAGTGCTCAGCCTGCTCAGCGTTCCCACCTTTGCCTATGAAGTCGCCCCGGTCAATGGCGGCGGCAAGATCGAAGGCAAGGTCACCTTCCAGGGCACCGTCCCAATCCGCAAGATCATCCCCACCAAGGACCGCGAAGTCTGCGGCGGTCCGCGCGATGAACCACAGATCCGCGTAGGCGCCGGCAAGGGCGTCCAGGATGCCGTCGTGTATCTGAAGGAAGTGACGAAAGGCAAGGCCTGGGGCGCGGCCGACAAGGTTCCCGTGCTCGACCAGGAACATTGCATCTTCAAGCCCGCCATACAGGTGATCCGTCCCGGCAAGCTTGAAGTCACCAGCTCCGATCCGATACTGCATAACACCCACGGTTTCTACGGGCAGCGCACGGCGTTCAACCTGGCGCTGCCGGAGAAGGGTGTCAGGATCACGCGCGAACTGCCGCGCCCCGGCCTGGTCCGCGTCGAGTGCGATGCGCACGGCTGGATGCTGGCCCACATCTATGTCGCCGATAGCCCGTACTACGCGCTGACCGGCGACGACGGCAGCTTCCGCATCGACGACATTCCACCCGGCAATTACACCCTGGTCGCCACGCAGCACTACACCGGCGACACCGAGACGCCAGTCACGGTAACCGGCGGCCAGACCGCGAAACTCTCGATCGAACTCAAGAAGAAATAGAACGTTCAGTTTCGCCGCTGCATTTTCATCATCCCCCCACCAGGGGCGGAGGACCGCCAGATGAACTCATTTGAACTCGAACGACGCGAGTTGCACCGGACCCTGACCGGTCCGGGCGATCGCCCCGAAGGCGCAGCGGTGTGGACGCGCCGCACTTTCCTGCACCAGGCGCTGCTCAAAGGCGTTGCGGGCGCCGCCGCATGCGGGTTCTTCCCGCTCCTCAACACCCTCGACGTGGCCTACGGGCAGACCGGCCAGAGCTTCCGCTTCGCCTGGGTCTCTGACACGCACCTCTACCCCAGAGAGCTCAACTCCCGCTTCGTGGACAAGACGGTTCGCGCCTTCAAGGAAGTGCAGGCGATGAACCCGCCAGCCGACTTCATGATCTTCGGCGGCGACCTGGCGCAGCTGGGCGACCCCGTCGAACTGCAACTCGGCGCCGAACTGCTGAAGGAAGTGAAGATCCGCAAGGTCTTCATCCCGGGCGAGCACGACTGGTACCTCGACATGGGGGCGACCTGGAACAAGACCTTCGGCAATACGCCCTGGACCTTCGACCACAAAGGCGTGCGCGTGATCGGCCTGAACACGGTCACCGGCGCACCGGACTTCTGGACGGCACGCAAGATGACGCCGAAAGAGCGCATGGGCCATATGGCCACGCTCGACGGCACCCTGGGCGGCGCCTGGTCGGTGATCGGCGAAAAGCAATTGCGATGGCTCAACAGCACGCTGTCGAACTGGCCAAAGAGCAGCCCGGTCATCCTGATTACCCATACGCCGCTGTACGAGTACTACCCGCCGTGGAATTTCTGGATCCGCGACTGGCGCGAAGCGCATGAAATCCTCAAGCCCTACGCCAACGTCACCAACATCCACGGCCATACCCACCAGGTGCTCTACAACGAGATCGGCAAGGTGCGTTCGATCGGCATGCTGGCCACCTCCTGGCCATGGCCCTACGCGCCGGAAGGCGTGCCCCTGCTGACCAAGCCGATGATTCGCGCCGATCCGGGCGATCACTTCGACGGCGTGGGCTGGAGCACGCTGACCATGACCCCGCAGGGACGGGTGGAAAACGAATACAAGATGTGGCGCAAAACGGTCTTCGCCGATCAGCCGGCGGATTCCGGCACCGAGGACAACCGCAACCAGGTCCTCAGCCCGCGCATCGCCGACCGGATCTAGACCGGCCAGCACCACTGATCCGGCGCAGCAATGCGTGAGGAGCGAATGATGAAGAAAGACAAATGGCATGCCCGGGCCCTGACGGCGGGCCTGGCCGTGTTGCTGCTGCTCGGCTACGACAGCGACCAGCCGATGGCACACAAGGAACCCCACACGGCGGACCAGCTGAAAGCGTTTGAAGACGTTTTCATGGAACAGGTGAAGCTCGGCGACCGGCTGTTCCACGGCGATCCCGATGCGCAGAAGCAGCTGAACGTCAAGCTCTCGAATACTGGTGTGGCCTGCGCCATGTGCCACCCGTATGCGTCCGACACCCACCCGCATGAGTTTCCCAAGTTCCAGGAGCAGATGAATGAGTTCGCCACGCTGCGCGACATGATCAACTGGTGCATCGAGAAGCCGAACGAGGGCGAGAAGATCGACCCGAACGGGCCGGCGATGAAGGCACTGGAGGCTTACACCTACTATTCGAACCGCAACTCCAAGCTTGACCCCGGCCGGCATTGAACCGCGGCGCAGGCGACAACAACAAGGAGGGAGGACGACAATATGGCCGAGACCCGCGGTGTAGGAGACGCGTCGGACCCGTTTCCCGATCTGGACTCGCTGGTCGACCGCGGGCTTGTCCTCAAGTGGCTGTACTGGGGGCTGTTCTGGCTGATGTTTACGCCCAGCATCGGCGTAACCATCTCCAGCCTGTTCAACTATCCCGACTACCTGGGGACCTCGCAGTACCTGACCTTCGGCCGCTTGCGGCCGATGCATGTCAACGGCGTCATCTTCGGCGCCTTCTCCACCCTGTTCATCGGGCTGTGCCACTACCTGTTGCCGCGCCTGTGCGGCGTGCCGGTCTGGAAAGGCCAGTGGGGACACTGGCTGGTCTGGGTGTGGAACCTGGGTCTGGTTGCCGGCATGGCATCGCTGATGCTTGGCTACAACCAGGGGCTCGAAGCCGGCGAATTCCCGCTGGCGATCGATGCCGTCATCTTCTTCGTGGTGACGGTCACCACCGTGCAGTTCCTGATGACGATCGCGCACCGGCGCGAGCCGCAGCTCTATGTGGCGGTGTGGTACCTGATCGGCGCCTTTGTCTGGACCGTGATGAACCTGGTGCTGGGCAGCTTCATCCTGCCCTACACCATCACCGGCATCAACAGCGCCGCCTTTCATGGCCTGTTCATCCACTACATCGTGGGGCTGTGGATCACGCCTGCCGGCTACGTGCTGATCTATTACTTCCTGCCTGCAAGCGTGCAGAATCCGGTCTACAGCCACAAACTGTCGCTGGTGGGCTTCTGGTCGCTGGCGCTCTTCTACCCCTTCGTCGGCATTCACCACTACCTGTACAGCCCCATCGCCGACTGGGCCGAAACGCTGGCGATCATTACCTCGATGCTGCTGATCGTGCCAGTCTGGACGGTATTACAGAACTTCTTCGGCACCATGATGGGCCGCTGGCATACGTTCACCCAGAACCTGACCGCCAAGTTCCTGATCATGGGCTCGCTGATGTACCTGGCGGGGTGCTTCCAGGGCTCGACCGAAGCCCTGCGCTCGATCCAGCAGCCGACGCACTTCAGCGACTTCGTCATCTCGCATTCGCACCTGACGGTCTTCGGCACCTTCGTGGTGTGGGCCATCGGCGGCACGGTCTATGTGATACCCAGGCTGGTGGCGCGGCCACTGTGGTCGCCGCGGCTCGGCAACTGGTCGTTCTGGCTGATCACCTTCGGCATCAGCCTGATGGGGCTGGACCTGACCATGGCGGGCCTGCAGCAGGGCTACATGCTGATGGCGGGCGTGGAATGGGTGGATTCGCTGGTGGCCATCCGGCCCTACTGGCTGGTACGAACGACGGCCGGCATCTCGATGGACGTCGGCATGTCGCTGCTGGTCTACAACCTGATGCGCACCGTGCTGTCGGCCGAGCCCGCCACGGCACCAGGCGCCACGGGCGCCATACGCGGAGCGTCCACGTGACCCCGCGCCGCCCCGATGGCCGCTACGGCCTGCGTTTCTATGCGCTGATCGCGGGGTTCGGCTGCATCTCGCTGGCCGCCTTCGTTCAGGGCGTGCTGCCGATGCTGGAGCCGCAGTCGCGCACCGACAAGGTCACCCAGGTGGTGCGCACCGACCTGGGCGAACTCAAATGGATGGAAGCGCGCGCCACCGACTACACGCCGCTGCAGCTGCGGGGTCGCGAGGTCTATACGCGCGAAGGCTGCTGGTACTGCCACTCGCAGTTCGTGCGCCCGGTCACCGGCGAGACCCGGCGCTGGGGCCCGGTCGCCCAGGCCGGCGAGTATGCCTTCGACCTGCCGCACCTGTTCTCGACGCGGCGCATCGGCCCGGATCTCTCGCGCGTCGGCCTGAAGTTCAGCGATGCCTGGCACCTGGCGCATTTCTGGGATCCGCGCATGTTGTCGCCCGACTCGATCATGCCGCGCTTTTCCGCGCTGTTTGCCGGGCCGCACACCGCAAGGCTGGTGACCGACCAGCAGGGCCGCCGCACCATCGAGAACACGCCCGAGACCCGGCAGCTGTTCGATTTCGGCAGCAGCGAGACGATCACGCTGACGCCCAACCAGGCCGGCCTGCTCTATGTGCCGGAGCGCGGGAAGTACCCCGTGATCCTGACCCCCAACAAGGAATTCGAAGGCGAAACCGTGATCCTGATCGCTGACACGGAAGACCTGCGCGCGCTGGTCGCCTACCTGCAGAAGCTCGGCACCAACCGCGGCAAGTGGCGCGACCGCTTTGAACCGCAGCAGATGGAGGCCTCGCAGACGAGCATCCCGCGTTCGGAGGAATGGATCGCGCACGGCAAGAACGTGTATGAGCGTCGCTGCCTTGGCTGCCATGGGGTCAAGGGCGACGGCAACGGGCCGGCCGCCGCGTTCATGCAGAAGGACCGCCCGCGCAACTTCACACTGGGTGTCTTCAAGTTCCGGCTCACGCCGTCGGGCTCCATGCCGGACGACGGCGACCTGCTGCGCACCATCACGCGCGGCGTGCGCGGCACGGCGATGCCGAGCTGGCACGAACTGCCGGAAAAAGACCGGCTGGCCGTGATCCAGTACATCAAGTACGTGCTGGCGGCCGATCGCAGCAAGCCCGACAAGCCCTATTTCTATTTTCTCGAAGAACCGCCGCTCGCACCGATCTTCATCGGCGTGCCGCCCAAGCCCTCGGCCGAGCTCATCCAGCGCGGCAAGCAGGCCTGGGACCGCGCCAAATGCTGGGAATGCCATGGGCGCACCGGCAAGGGCGACGGCGAGAAAGCGGCCGGACTGGAGGACGATTTCGGTTTTCCGATCCCGCCGGCCAACCTGACCACCGGGCAGTTCAAGTCCGGGGCCTCGGTGAAGGACATCTTCCGCACCATGAGCACCGGGCTGTCCGGCACGCCGATGCCGTCGTTCAGCGACACGGTGTCCGAGGACGACCGCTGGGCGCTGGCCTACTTCGTCCTGTCCCTGTCGGCCTACACCGATCCGCTGACCGGCCAGCCGCTGCCGATTCCGCCCGGGCAGAAAGCCGCGCTGAACGACCCCGACCTGCGCGCCGACGAATCGCGCCAGGCCTATCGTCCCCCGGGGGCCGACCAGCCGGGGCAGCCCGGCCAGCCAAGCACCTATGCCGGCGAGGCGTGGGCCAGGCGGCACGGCTTCGCATTTGCTGACGAGCGTTAGGAGCGAGCATGGCTGAACTCACCTTCCTGCAATTCGTGGTGGCCTTCTTCATGAGCCTCGGCGCGGTCTGCGTGTTTATCTGGGCCGTGCTGTCGGGCCTGTTCGAGGACGTCGAGGCCATCAAGTACAAGGCCTACCGGGCCGAAGTCAAGGATGACGAAGCGGAGGCATCCGGCCATGAATGATGAACGCGACAGCCCGCCCGCCGGGCAGGAAGAGCCGCATCACCACCAGACCGAAGGCTACGGCGGCGGCCATATCCAGGCGCGGCATGGCCGCATCAACGCGTGGCTGCTGGTCGTCTACCTGGTGTTGTTCGTCTGGGCGCTGTACTACGGCTACGCCTACTGGGGCGGGCTCGGGCCAGGGCTGGACCTGACGCGCTGACCCGACAGTCCGCAACACTGACCGGAGCCCACCATGATACCGAGACTGCTGCTTGCGCTGGCCATGCTGAACCTGGCCTTCCTGTTCGGCGAACTCGCGCTGAACGTGCTTGGACTGCGCCTGTTGTAAGCGGAGCCCGTCATGACCCTCGCCGAAGCGATCGCCTTCTGGATCTTCGTCATCATCACGGTTGGCTTCTTTGCCTGGGTGGTCTATCTGGCGGTACGCAAGTAGCAGGAGAGGCGATGAGCGATCTGTGGCTGGTGTTCCTGGCAGCCGCCGCCGGCAGCATGCACTGCGTCGGCATGTGCGGTGGCTTTGCCTGTGGCCTGGGCCCCGCGCCCGGCGGACGCCTTGCCTCCTTGCTGCGGCACCTGAGCTATAACCTCGGCCGGATCGGCAGCTATGCCTTCCTCGGCACGCTGGCCGGCTATCTCGGCATGCTGCTGGTCGGTCATGCGGGTGAAGGCAGCGCGGCCAGCATGGTGCAGCGCGGACTGGCCATCCTGTCCGGGGTGCTGATGCTGCTGATCGGGCTGAACCTGGCCGGGCTCCTCGGCCGTGGCGGCCATGCGCTGGGCGGCGCGGGCGCGCAGTGGCTGGCACAATCGCTGCACACCTTGCTGCGCCAGCCCGGACCTGGCGCGCCACTGGCATTTGGCGCGCTGAACGGCTTCCTCCCCTGCCCTCTGGTCTATGCCTTCGCTGCGCAGGCGGCAGCCAGCGGCACTGCGCTGGGCGGCCTGCAGATCATGGTCGCGTTCGGGCTCGGCACCTTGCCCACCATGCTGGCGATGGGCGGCCTCGGGCTTTGGTGGCGCGCGCGGCGTCGGCCTGCGGGCATCCCGGTGCAGCCCGTCGTGGCCAGCTTCCTGCCTGCGCCGGCGGCGCACCTGGGCTGGCGCATGCAGGGCGTGCGCGCCGCCGGCGCGTTCATCGTGCTGCTCGGGCTGATCACGCTCGCGCGCGGCGTGGTGCCGATGAGCGCCCACCTGCATTAGCCAGGCCTCCTATGCCCATCGAAACCACGCACGCCTGCAGTCACTGCCAGTTGCCGGTCGGACGGCTGGGCCAGCAGCGCGAGCTGGACGGCGCAACGCACTGGTTCTGCTGCTATGGCTGCTGCCTGGCCTATCAGGTGCACCATGGCGAGCACGAGGAACCGCAGGCTGCGGCCGCGCTGATCCGGCTCGGCGTCGGCGGGTTTCTCGCGATGAACGTCATGTTGCTCAGCTGGCTGCTTTACGCCGATGCCTTCACGGGGGATGAAGCCTGGCTGCGCGGCCCGGTTCACTGGCTGCTGTGGGCGCTGGCAACGCCACTGGTGCTGCTGCTCGGGCGGCCATTTGCCGAAGGCGCGTGGCAGGCCATGCGGCAGGGACGGCTGTCGACCGACACCCTGGTCTGCATCGGCGTGCTCGCCGCCTACTGCTATTCGGGCTGGCAGGTGCTGCGCGGCTCCAGCCTGGTCTATTTCGACACCGCCGCCATGGTGCTGCTGCTGTTTACGCTGGGCCGCCTGCTGGAAGCTCGGGTCCGCGTACGCACCGCGCGCCGCCTCGCGCCGATGCTGGCGGCTGAACGCGCCGAGGCGCGCGTGGTCGATGGCGGCACCGAAGACTGGCGCGCCGTCGTCGACATCCGGCCGGGCGAACTGGTGCGGATACTTCCCGGCGAACGCGTGCCAGTCGACGGCATCGTCGTGGATGGCCGCTCGGAGTGCGACGAAGCCGTCCTGACCGGGCAGAGCGAGCCGCAGTTCAAGCCGCCGGGCGCGCTGGTGCACGCCGGCAGCATCAACGGCAGCCGCCCGCTGCTGGTCCGTGCCACGGTAGCCGGCTCGCAGACCCGGTGGCAGCAGATCGGCCGGCAGGTGCGTGAAGCGCTGGCGCGCAAATCGCTGGCGGGCGACACTGTCGACCGCATCATTGCCGTGTTCATCCCGGGCGTGCTGGCGCTGGCGGCGGCCAGTGCATGGTTCTGGGGCAGCCGGGCAGTCGCTCCGGCGCAGGCGGCGGATGCCGCGATGCTGGCCGGACTGGCCGTGCTGGTGGTGGCGTGCCCGTGCTCGCTGGGCCTGGCAGCCCCGCTCACGCATGCGTTGGCGATCGGACTGGCGGCGCAACGCGGCATTCTCGTGCGCGGCGGCGACGTGCTGGAAAGGCTGGCGCGGCTCAAGGGCATTGCCTTCGACAAGACCGGCACGCTGACGGCGGACACGCTGCACCCCGTCGGCATGCAGACCGAAGGCGCCAGCCACGCGGAAGTCCTGCGCGTGGCGGCTGCGCTGGCGCAGGCTTCGGACCATCCGGTTGCGCGCTCGATTGCCGCCATGGCGCGCGCCGCGGCCTCGCCCCCCTCAGCCTCCAATGAAGTCGAGGCCAATGCCGGCGAGGGCCTGTCCGGTCGATTCGACGGCATGGATTGCGCGCTGGGATCGCCCGCCTTTCTCGGCACGCTCGGGTGGCACGTGCCACCCGCCCTGCTCGCTACGGCGCCATTGGGGTGCACGCTGGTACTGGTCGGCTGGGAGGGTCAGGCGCACGGGCTGATCGCGCTGCGCACGCTGCCGATGCCGCATGTTGGCGACGTGATCGCCGGGATGCAGCGCCAGGGCCTGCGCACGCTGCTGCTGAGCGGCGACAATCCGCACGCGGTGGCGGCAATGGCCGGCGCGTTGCATATCGCTGCGTGGCAGGCCAGGCTGCTGCCGCAGGACAAGGTGCGTGCGCTGCGCGACTGGGCCGCCGGCACAGGGCTGGTCGCCATGGTCGGCGATGGCCTCAACGACGGCCCGGTGCTGGCGGCCGCCTCGGTCGGCATCGCCGTAGGCAATGCCTCTGACATCGCGCGCGAAAGCGCGGACGTCGTGCTGCCGCGCTCCGGCCTGGCCAGCCTGCCGTGGCTGTTGCAGCAAGCGCGCCAGGTGCGCCGCACGGTCCGGGCTAACGTGGCCTGGGCCTTCGGCTACAACGCGATCGCGCTGGCGCTCGCCGCCAGCGGGCTGCTGCAACCGGTGCTCGCGGCGGTGCTGATGGCCGGTTCCAGCGTGCTCGTGGCGATGCGCTCGTGGCGCGCCAGCGCAACTGCCGATGCAAATGCAGCAACCGCCGAGAGCGCAGGCGCCACGGCACCGGGCCATCCTGCTGCATTGCGATCCGGTCAGGGAGTTTCACCATGAACCGATGGCTGGCCAGGCTGGCTGCCTGCCTCTTCGCCGTCTCGCTGCCGGGCCTTGCGCCGGCCACGCATAACGAGAGCCAGCACATCGACCTGTCGTCGCGCGGCTGGCCGGTGGGCGATTTCAGCCTCACCGACCAGAATGGCCGCGCATTTACCCAGGCGCAGCTGCAAGGCCGCTGGACCCTCGTGCTGTTTGGAGACACCCATTGCGGAGCGCCATGCGGCGCGGCGCTGACGGCGCTGACGGGGATGTACCAGCGCATCAGCACGACGCAGAAGCTTGCCACCACGCAGGTGCTGTTCGTCTCGCTGGACCCGCAGCGCGATACGCCGGACGTCCTGCGGCGCCACCTTGCCCCGTACGACGCCCGCTTCATGGGTGCCACCGGCAGCCCGGAGACGCTGGCGCGAATGATCGACGATCTCGGCGCCAGACCGGGTGTGCCACCCGCCCCCAACGCAGCCTATCCCGGCTCGCTGATCCTGGTTGGGCCGGATGCCACGGTACGCGGGCAGTTCCTGCCGCCGTTCGACGTGCCGCTGCTGACCGCCGCCTACCTGAAAGCACGCGTACGCAAGTGATAGTTACGGGGCCGCTCCCGCGTAGTTGTCTGCAATCAGGTTCAGTGTCTTGCCCTGGAACGTCTCACGGTCGATCTTGCGCGGGAACTTCACTCGGCGTGGGGGGTTGTGTCGCTGCTGTCACTGACCGATGACTCGCCCATCGTATACGAAAATAATAGTGGGTCTTCCGCAATTTGTGTGACGACGACGACCTTGCGTTGGAGGATGGGCGGTTTCAAGTGCGAAGTGCAACACCCCGCAGGTTATTGAACAGGAAGCCGGTCCGAGGGATTAGCCAGGACCTGGGGTGGCGCCCTTGATCACGGGATTGGAAACATCGGCGATAAAGCCGCGCTGGGTGTCCTCGAAATCCTGCCGGTTGGAGAACGGCAGGATTTCGCGCACCTTCTCGTTGGCCTGGCGTGTGGCGGCGCTGGCGTCTTTTGGTGCCTGCGCGAAGGCGGGCGTACCGATGGCAAGCGCAACACACCATGCCAGCGTGCCAAGAGTCAGTGTTCGGGGCCCCACGGCGCGACGTGGTTTCGGGTGCGGTCTCTGATCTGCGCGGCAGTCTTCAGTTTCATGGTTGTATCGCATCTCGATTTCTCCCATTTTGTTCATTCGAGCAATCCACTTCAATCTGGCGGATTGCGAGACACCAATAGTTGTTGCAGATCGCTAATTCTGCGAATGGTGAGCATTAATACTGCGACCGTGGCGTGCCAAAGGGGGGCTTCCTACCGGTTCGCGATCCCGCGCGTACCGCTTCCCTACCCAACGGATCACTGCACTGAGATTTTTGAGCTGATGTAATCTGAACGATGAGATGACCTGGAAGCGGTGATCGTGAATTTCACAGGCCATTGCCACTGGATTCAGCCACTCACGTTTCCAGCGAGGCGCAAAGACATCGAAGGGATTCAGAGCGAGGCACTCGAAGCAGAACGGGAGGCCGCTGCGTTCGGACACCCATGCTGCTGGCGTTTGGATCGCCACTAGTCTGTCGATGTTAACGTGTGTCAAAGCTGCGAGACGGGCAAGCACCAGTTCATCAACCGGCGGAAACAGCAGCCATCCACAGCGGGGCAAGTATGGGAATGCCCCAAGGTGCCCACTCGCCCATAACTGGGGGACGCTGATTCGATACGTTGCTGCCAAGCGCCCCAGCCAACCGCCAAAGGCCTCGTCGTCAAACGGACGTGGCGCCACCGGCCAAGGTCTCACAAGCTCAGCACAGGATACCTCGCGATGCATTCTCGATGTGGCCAAGTTCGATCACCTCTCTGCCGTCGCGAATGGCGAGTTCAGTCGCGACATTGAGCACCCGCGATACCTCCCCGGTTAGTCCGCCGCTCGCCGACAGAATCGCGTGAACCATCTCTTGCCGCGCCAGGTTCGACGGCCGTCGAAGAGGCAGAATCCGTTCGAAGGCAGCAAGGAGGCATCGGAAGGCCTCTGATTCGTGCCACCTGGGAACTTCGAAGCGTGTGAACCGGCTCACCATCTGCGGATCCGTTTGCAACGCGATCACGGCGTCTTGGGTGCCAACAAGGACGATGGAGATTTTCAAATCATTCGCCAGGAACTTTAGCAGATTCAAGGATGCCCTCTGTTCCCGGTAGCTTCCTGCGAGCAAGTGATGGACCTCATCAACAATCAGCATCCGCGGCGCCACCTTTCGAAGCAGCTCTCGGGTCAGCTTCTCGAGCGCGGACAGGCGGGCCGTAGCATTGAAAGGCGCACCCAGCTCGAAAAGCAGTGACGCATAGAATCGCTGCTGATCAGGTGTCGGCGGCATCTGCATGGCGACGATTTTGCACATCTCCACGCCCTTCGCCTCGTCATACTCGGGCGGATGATGACGCTGAAACTTGGAGATGATCTGCGTTTTTCCGATATTGGAGTCCCCGTGCAGTAACAGGCATGGCATACGCTCGCGCTCAGGTGTCTGGATGAGTCGTTCAAGAATCTCCAGCGCCTGCGTGGCACGCGGGTAGTCGATCCATCGGTTACGGGCTAGTCCTCGAATCCGGACATTGTCATCGCATTGTGCCAGCGGTCTGGCAGTAGGCAGCAGATGTGTGAGTAGCGCGCCCATTACGGATCACCATTGCTCTACATCGTACGCTATGGCTGGCTTGCTGTAGTCGACGGACGCCTCAGTGGGTCTCACCGATGCGCTTTCGCCTTGCCGAACTTGAGAGTTCTCTTGCCGAGCGTTCCTTGGCACCGGATCCTTCAAGACATTGCGTCGACGGCTTGCACCCAACGACTGTGTTCTTGCGCGCGCAACGATGCGGCGCTGTTCATCAATGGCCATGAACAGCATGGCCTCGCTGACGTATTCCTGTCCTTGGGCGCGCAGATGCCGTAATGCGCTGCGTTGCTCCCATAACGAAACGCGATCGCGGCGCAAGTCGGCAAAGGTCGCCTCGAGGTACCGTTTGCCATCAACGCTGACAAAAATTTTGGAGAGATCTTCGGGGTGAAACCGTGTAATGACCTTCTGCTTGGTTGCCCGCCACGCAGTAAAGATTGGATGCCAGTACCGAATGTAGAATAGCGTGAGGCCATCCGCCTGGACCGTTCTATGTGTCATCGGCAGGAACTGGATCAGGAACCGCAAAGCTTCGGACGCCGTATCGGGAAGCAACTTCGGAGGCGTCTCGCCGCCAAGTGTGGCCCACATGGAGTAGGGAGTGGCTCCACGCAACCCCCGGTGCGCATTATGGTGATAGCGCTGCGCGATCTCCAGGACCAGCCATTTCTCAAATTCTCGGATCGTCAGGGATGCCTCTCGTTCAGGCGGCCTGGCTTTGCGCCCCTTCGGGGACGAGCCAGTCGATCCCGGCAAGCTGTGGACGCGCTCCATGAGGGTCCGATTCAATCGTTCGATATGTCCGCCAAAGTATGGGCGTCCGGCGGGACGATACATCAATTCCACCCCGTACTGGCTACACCCGGAGCGCAGCGCCCTGCTTTTGAACTCGGCCGCGTTGTCGAGGTGAAGCACTTTCGGGATACCGTGCATCGGCCAATCGGCACTGACCTCGAGACTGGCAAGCCAGCTCAATTTGGGTAGAACGACGCGCGTCAATAGAAGAGCAACCGTGGCCGCATTCGGGCGGTCCATTCCCACATACACTCCAACGACACATCGTGTGGCAACGTCAACAGCGAGGCTAAGCCATGGCCTACCGATTGGGCGCCGATATAGCTCATCCACCACGATCACATCGGCGAGCGTGTGATCGACCTGAACGATGTCCATCGGGTAACGCGCGACGAGACTGCCAGGCGGAATTGCTGCCGCCGGTAACGCCGCCTGCAGAAGCGCCTCTTCCTTCCGATAAGCGGCCCAACGCCGTGAAACGGTTGACCTGGCTGGTGCGGTAACGCCAGCCGCGGCACAGCGTTTGCGGATTTCAATGGTCAGCTCAAACAGCGGGTGCGCCAGATAGCGCTGCTGCGGCAGCCAAGTGGATAGTACATCGTTCACGGTGTTTTCGACTTGCGCCGGCAGTCGCCCCTTTCCGGATCTCGGACCGCGGTCATAGGGGCTCAGCGCGCTCGCGACTGG
>NZ_JFJW01000122.1:0-39426 GCF_000611125.1 Cupriavidus sp. SK-4 | reverse complement strand
CATCCGGGCGGTGTTCATATAAGGATGTCAAAGTTGTTGGTCTTGACCGGCTGCTCAAGGCTCGACGAATTGATACTTACTTGCGCCCGGCCAGCGCCTTCTGGATGGCCGCTTCGGTCTCGGCGTAATTCCCTTCGCCAAAGTGCTTGTAGACCACGGAGCCGTTGGCATCGACCAGGTAGAGCGCCGGCCAGTACCGGTTGCGCCAGGCGTTCCAGGTGGCATAGGCGTTGTCCTGCGCGACCGGGTAGCGGATATCGAAGCGCTTGAGCGCTGCCTGCACGTTGGCGGTGGACTTCTCGAAGGGGTACTCCGGGGTGTGGACGCCGACCACGACCAGGCCCTTGTCGCGGTATTTGTCGTACCACTGCCGCACATGGGGCAGCGTGTTGATGCAGTTGATGCAGCTGTAGGTCCAGAAATCGACCAGCACGACCTTGCCGCGCAGCCCGGCAACGGTCAGTGGTTCAGCGTTGAGCCACTTGTCGATGCCGGTGAATTCCGGCGCCTTGCCATAGTCGGCAGGCGCGGCGGCGGCATGCTGGGCGGCAACGATGGCGGTGGTGGCCACAAGAGTACGAAGGAAGCGGTGCATGGTTCAGGCTCCAGGTTGGGAGGCAGGGAAAAGGGAGGTCAGCCAGGCGATGGCAAGCGTGTCGTACTGGAAGTACATGGCAATGGCGGTCGCCACCACCAGCACGCCGAAGCCTTGCTGCAGCCGGTGCGTGTGACGCGCCAGCCGGCGCACGTGAGTGGTGGCGAACTGGCCGCCATAGGCAATGCCCAGCATCGGGATGGCCGCGCCAGCCGCGAACAGCGCCAGCAGGCCGGCAGCGCGATGCAGGTCTTGCGCCTTGGCCACCAGCGCCAGGATCGACGCCAGCACCGGCCCGGCGCATGGGGTCCACACCGCGCCCAGCGTCATGCCCAGCACAAAGCCGCCGGCCACGCCGGTGCCGGTCCGGCCGCTGGCACCCGCCAGGCGGTCGACCACGCCGGCGAACGGGGCCGCCAGGCGCTCGAAGCCCGCGGGCCAGAGCCGCGCCAGGCCGGCACCCAGCAGGAACAGGATGGCCGCGTTGCGCACCACGCCTGGGGCTTCGCTGAAGGCGCTGGACAGCGTGGCGAAGACTATGCCCAGCGCGGAAAAGGCGCTGACGAAGCCAAGTGCGATCGCCAGCGGGCGCAGCCGGCCGGATTCGCCCACCGAGCCGGCGAGCAGCATGGGCAGCACCGGCAGCACACAGGGCGAGGCAATGGTCAGCACGCCGGCGGCAAAGGCAAGGAAGGCGTCGATCATGGGCGGCCCCCGTTGGCGTGCGCGGTGCCGTGGCAGGCACGATGGCAGGGGCAGGGCGGCGCATGGATGGCGACGATGGACATGGCGGAGAACTCCCGGTCTTGGCGATAGACGCATTCCACCGTCCGCACGTATCCCGGTTGTTTCCGCTTCCCGGCAGCCGTGCAAGCTTTCATGTCTGCCGCGGCCCGGGATACAGAGCGATACATAGTGGCGCCGCCGCCTGGCGGCGGCACCGGGCAGTGCCAGTGCCGCCGCTTCAGCGGCCGCCGTGGAGCTCGAGGTATTCCGTGAATTCGTCGTGCACGACGGCTTCAATGCGGGCGAGCTCGTCGTCCGTGATGTCTTCGAACAGCTTGCGCTTGCGCCTGGACAGCTCGCCGTGGTTCTGGACGATCAGGTCGATCAGGTTCGACAGGCGTGACTGGCGCAGGTCGAGCCAGCTTTCCAGGCGTGTGACGCTGGCATCGTAGGCGCGCAGGTACTGGATCTCCTGCGCAAGGTCCTGCTCGACGCACTGCTCGATGCATTCGAAGACGAATTCGCACAGCGCTGTCGCATCAAAGGATGCGTAGAGCCAGCCGGGCTGTGGCGACTTGATCAGGATCGTGTCGCTGTCCGAATCCAGCGCGTAGTTGAGCAGGGCCGTGCGCGGGGCGGAATAGGACTTCAGCAGCGCGGCATAGGTATCGATCTGCTTGAGCATCCGCGCCGACACCGGCAGCACTACGCCATCGGGCGTGACACCGGCCTGGCGCAGCAAATGATGGATGAGAAATCGATGGAGCCGGCCGTTGCCGTCGTAGAACGGGTGGGCGAAGACAAAGCCAAACGATACGCACGCCGCGGCCACGATGGGGTTTGCCGCCTGTGCCTCGACCAGGCCCGCGACCGCGGCAATCCCGTCCATCATCGCGCCAAGCTGCCCGGGCGGCGGGGGAATATAGTCCGCGATATTGCGCATGCGCCCGCCGCGGGACAGCCAGTTCTGCTTGTCGCGGTAGGAGAACTCGGCGCGCAGCCCCGAGATGATTTCGTTCTGCCACTCGCACAGCTGCTCTTCGGTCAGCGGGGCGGGATTGCCGGCGTATTCCAGCAATCGCCTGAACTTGGCGACCCGCTGGTTATCGGGGATCTCGTGCTCGATGGAGTAGGTCGATCGTGTTTCCGCGAGGTAGAGGTAGTCCACCGCGCGCGCCAGCAACTCTGGCTCGAGCCGCTTGATGGCCGCGGCCACGCGGCCGGGGAGATCGGCGGCAATGTACTGCGCCAGCTTCTCGGTGCGGCGCACCAGGGGGCAAAACGCGGCCGGGCCGAGGTGGTTGTTCTGGATGCCGAACTGCAGGTCAGGCGTTGCCGGGCCGGTCAGGTACCGGGTCTCGTCCAGCGCCAGTACCCTGGGCGTCCCGGCCGGCAGCTTGTAGTCGAATTGCGCTCCGGCAAGCCATTTGGCATAGAACGCGCTCAGCCTCGCATAACGGGAGGTCGGGGTGGCCGCCAGCCACTCCCGTACGGCCTGCACCGCTTGCGCATGCTCGAACAGCGCCGCCAGCACGGTCAGGTCCAGCTGCTCCTTCTTCAGCGCGAACGTCAGGTGGTCCACGGTGGTGTCGCCGCCGCGGTAGCGGTTCCTTGGGTACACGGTGCGCGTGGTGCCGTCCGGTCCGGTGTGCGTGCTGAGGACCCCGGTCTTGTCGGCGAGGGCGGAGGTCGAGCGCAGCGGCGGCACGCGCAACCCGAACTTGCGGATAAGCGCGCCGTAGCCTAGTGGCGCATGAGACATAGGTAGTCGCGATTCCTGGGTGCCGGTTTGCTCGGGAGCTTACCAGAGTTTCTACAGAATTTACCGGAACATCTACTTCGCTGCCGACTGCTTGCCATTCTATCTATAGCAATGGCTGGACGATCTGGTCGCAACCTGGTCGCCGGGCTTCCAGGAGTTCTACGGCACTTACCGTTTCATCTACTCTCGTGGGCAGCCTGGATGATCTTGTCTACAGTGCTTGCCTGCCGACCCGGGCAGCAGCGCATCTGGCCGCCCGCAAATTGAAATCCATCATGACAAAAATGCCATCTTCTGAATCTGCCCAAATGGCATTCGGGATTTTTGCGGTAAATCCGTCAGGGTTTTCGAGAGTTTCTGGCCGCCACCCCGGACTAAGCGTAATTATTTATTTGCCCGACTCGAATAATCGCCTATAACTGCATCTACATGCTGCGGCTGATGTCACGCATCATGCCTACGCCCGCCAGGCTTGCCTGCGGGCATTTTTTTTAGCGCATGGGTGCGGTTTATGCCGTATTAATCGCTCTGATTTATTCCGCTCATCACTCGCTGCAGTCAAAATCATTACATTTCTGTAATCATGACATTTTCGTAATGGTGCTGGCTTGGCCGAAATGGTCACTTCCGAATATGACAAATTCGTAATGATGGGGTTTAAGTCATTTTCCTCATCGATTCAAAACAAACTCTCATCTATCGACGTCGATGCGGCTGGAAGTGGCTCCAGCAAAGGGTTTCATGGTTATTCTGCGGTTCCCGGCGAGGCCTCCTTCCCGGGGCGATGATGCATATTCAGCGTGAATATCAGGGACCCATCCTTCGCCGTCATAAATTCAGTGAAAACCCTGCCATTTCTTTCGCTTGACTTACTTGATATATCACATACTGTGTATCCCATCGCCACTCCGAACTTGAGAGAGGTGAGGGCGGAGACCTCAGGTCGGCGTCGGAATAAGAGGCAAATAAATGCCAATGACACAGGAGACATGAAATGCCAGCAGCCACCCTTATGCTGAGGCGCAGTGCGTCCGCATACCCGCCCGCATTCCCGCAATTGAATGGCCAAATGATTCAAGGAGCGCGCAAATGAGTAATCCATCGGCAGCGCTGGGCGCTAATCGCCAGGTCCCGGAAGGCACACGCTGGCTGCAATTGATTGTCGGTGTGGTCTGCATGATCGCCACCGCCAATATCCAGTACGCCTGGACCTTGTTCGTCCCTGAGATCCAGGGTACCTACGGCTGGTCGCGCGCCAGCATCCAGATCGCCTTCACCGTTTTCGTCCTTGTGCAGACCTGGCTGGCGCCGATCGAAGGCTATTTCATCGACAAGTTCGGCCCGCGCATGATGGTCGCCTTCGGCGCGATCTTCATCGGCGCGGCGTGGTGCATCAACTCGCAGGCCACTACCCTGATGGGCTTCTACGTCGGTGCAGCCGTTGGCGGTCTTGGCGTGGGCTCGATCTATGCCACCTGCATCAACAACGCGCTCAAGTGGTTCCCGGACCGCCGTGGCCTTGCCGTGGGCCTGACCGCGGGCGGTTACGGCGCCGGTTCTGCGGCGACCATCCTGCCCATCGCGGCCATGATCGAGTCGCAGGGCTTCCAGCACACCTTCCTGTTCTTCGGCCTGCTGCAGGGCGGCCTCGCCTTTGTCGCGGCGTGGTTCCTGCGCGCACCAAAGGGCAGCGAGGTGAAGGCATCGCAGAAGCTGGTCCAGGCCACGCGCGACTACACGCTCAAGGAAGCGATGTCCACCAAGCTGTTCTGGCTGATGTTTGTGATGTTCATCCTGGTCGTCACCGGCGGCATGATGGCCGTGGCCCAGCTTGGCGTCATCGCCAAGGACCTGGGTGTGAAGGAGTTCAAGGTCGACCTGCACTTCTTCGTGATGGCCGCGCTGCCGCTCGCGCTGATGCTCGACCGGATCATGAACGGCATCTCGCGTCCGTTGTTCGGCTGGATCTCGGACAACATCGGCCGTGAGAAGACCATGGTCATCGCCTTCACCCTGGAAGGCCTTGGCATCATCGCGCTCGGCTACTTCGGCAGCAACCCGTACGCCTTCCTGATCCTGTCGGGCGTGGTGTTCCTGGCCTGGGGCGAGGTCTACTCGCTGTTCTCGGCACTTGCCGGCGATGCCTTCGGCACCAAGCACATCGGCAAGATCTACGGCGTGCTCTACACGGCCAAGGGTATCGGCGCATTGTTCGTGCCGGTCGGCAACCTGATGATGGAGGCGAGCGGCACCTGGTCGACGGTCCTCTACACGGTTGCGGCCATGGACCTGACCGCGGCCTTCCTGGCGATCATGGTCTTGCGGCCGGTGCTGGCCAACCATGTTGCTACCTCCAGGAGTCTCTTCTCGAAGGAGAAGGCGGCGGCGGGGACGCAGGTGCCAGCCTGACCGGCAGATACACAGGCGTTTAGCAGCAAACCGGGCGGGCTTCTTCGGAAGCCCGCTTTTTTGTTTAGCGGGGACTTGCGTCTCGGGCGGGCGCGGCTAGTTCTCCTGAACCAGCTGGAATGCGGTCCTGCATGCCTTGGCCCATTCCCGGGCCAATTCCCTGCGCTGGGCGGCCTGGGTCGCCATCGCTTGGTCCAGTCCGGCCGCAAGATCCTGCGCGGTCACCGCGGCCGGCACCCCGGCCGCGCCCCAGGCCGCGGCAAAGGCGACCTGCTTGCTGGTGCCAGGAGGTTGTGCGGGCCGGAGCAGGCCAAGCCGTGGCAGGAAAAAGGCGCCGGCGACAATGCCGCCGTGCAGGCTGCTGCCGACAAAGCCCCGGCTGTGCGCAATCAGCGCACAGATATCCCACAGATTGAGCGATTCGAACAGGACCACAGGCGTGCCGCGCAGCCGTGCCGCCAGGCGCTGGTAGCAAGCCAGGTCGTCGTGCCAGGGCGCGGCGCCGGCGCGAAACAGCACCACGCCCAGGGCCCTGGCCCGGGCGATACGTTCGAGCTGGGCCGCCAGCTGTGAAAGGGTATCGTCGTCGCCAAAATCCGCGCTGAACTGCACGGCCAGGTATCCGCCCGAGAACCCTGACACGATGCGGGCGCACTCGCCCTGGCGGGCGCGCCGGCGGATGCAGGGGCCGAACAACTCGGTCACCAGCACGGCCGGATCGGGCTCCAGGCGGCAGGCAATGCCGTTCTCCGCGAGCGTGGCCCGGGTCTGATGGTCTCGTACCCCGACGCTGGTGGCGGCCCCGAGCTTGGCCACCGCCTCGGCCCGCATGGCAGGCTCAACCGATCCAAGTTCAATGCCGCCGACGGCGTGGACAATGACACGCCGGACGTTGGCAAAGATGCCGGCCGGCAACAGGTAGGGGACCAGGTCCCGTATGCCCAGCTGCGCCTGGGCCCAGACCGTCCGCTCGTGCGGCCGGGCATCGAGCAGCGCCACCACCGCCCGGGCCTGCCAGGGAGGCTGCAGCATCACGGCCGCCTCCCAGAGCGAGCAGGTCAGGGTTTCGCCACCGACATGGATGACATCGACGGCGCTGTCGCCCACCGTGGCTGCCAGCCGCGCCAGGGTGTGGACCCGATGGCCGCCATGGATTCTCAGGTTGCGCTCGGCCAGGCCCCCGTAGAACGGGTTGGCCGGCCCGATCAGGCTTCGCATCACATGCGGCAGCAGCAGGTCGCCGAAGTTGTGGCGATCGAAAGCGCCAAACAGGATCGTGGGGAAGCCGGTGGTTCCTGAGCGGGAGGCTGCCATGGCGTCGACGTTCTCAGATCCGCAAATTGAGCACTGCACCGTGTGACCCTCCTCGGGACGCCTCTTCCGTAGGATTAGATTCCCCAAGGCCATCCATCGCAAGTGGCTTCGGCCACCAGGGCGGTGGGCCGGGTCTCGGTGAAAACCATTATTTGATATGGTGTCAAAAAACAATACATTATTGGCGAGGTCTCAAATAAATCGGTAGAGGCGGATCCTTCCCTGGCCAACAGGGCGAACGCGGCTGACAAATCAAGAGACCATATGCGCCGGGAGACGTCGAGACTGCTCCGGCGGCGCCATTCCCAACACCGGAGGAGCCATGAAAAGAATCCTGTCCATCGCGGGCGCCATGCTCGCGGCGGCGGCAACGCACGCCCATGCGCAATCGTCGGTCACGCTGTATGGCGTGGCGGACGTGGGCATCGAGTACCTGAACCACGTTCCCAATGCGGGGCAGGGCGAGAACCTGTTCCGCATGACCTCGGGCAATATCGCCGGCAGCCGCTGGGGCATGCGTGGCGTGGAGGACCTGGGCGGCGGGCTGAAGGGCGTGTTCGTGCTGGAAGGCGGCATGGTGCTGGACACCGGCATGGCCTCGCAGGGCGGGCGGATCTTCGGGCGCAAGGCCTATGTCGGGCTGGACAGCAGCACCTTTGGCCAGTTCACCATGGGCCGGCATCACAACCTGATGTTCGACCTGATCATCTCGTTCGATCCGATGTTCTTTGCGCCCAAGTACTCGTCCTTCAGCCATGACCCCTGGCTGGCGGGGCGGGTCGACAATGCGGCCAAGTACACGGGCAAGTTTGGTGGCTTGACGGTGGCTGGGCTGTACAGCTTCGGGGTCGATTCCACCGTCGCCAATGGCTCGGAAGTGCCCGGCAACAGCCGCGTCGGCCGCGACATGAGCGCGGGCTTCAGCTACCAGGCGGGCAAGTTCCGCGTTGGCGGCGTCTATGATCAACTCAATGGCAATTCGTTGGTCAAGGCAGGGCTGACCGAGCGCCGCTATGTCGGTGCGGCGGCGGTGGATATGGGGCCGGTGACGGCTTACCTGGGCTACCGGCGGCTGGTGAGCCAGTTATTGGCGACGATGTCGCGTACCGACCTGATCTGGACTGGCGCGAACTGGAACATTTCGCCCAACCTGGCAATGACCGGGGCGGTGTACAAGACCAACGACCGTACCTCGGCGAAGGACCCTGTGTCGTTCGTGTTGTCGGCTGACTACCGGCTGTCCAAGCGTACCGATGCGTACGTGACGGCGTCGTATACCAAGAACAAGGGTGGGTCGGCGCTTGGTGCGAACGGGTATGACGGTTCGGTGCTGCCCGGTGCAAACCAGATCGGCGCGGTGATCGGCATGCGCCACAGCTTCTGAACCAGGATCCCCCTCATCATCTTCTGTGCGGCGTAGCCGTACTTTGGCGGCACGCGCCAGGTGGCGCGTGCCCCTTCTTTTGCGACAGCACGCGGACGAGGCAAGGTTTACCATTATTTGACACACTATCAAATAAACCCTACATTATTGAGACGGTGGCATTTACCACAGGAGGCATCGTGACAGAACAAGACAAGGGGCAGGTAACGGCAGGGATGCGGGGTGCATCATGGGATGCGCGCCTGATGTCCCGCCCTTACCAGATGGTGCCTTATGCACTCGGCACGGCAGACGGGCAGCGCACGCTTGGCTTCCTGTTCACGGTGACCGGCAAGGAAAAGACCGTGGTCTCGCTGATGCATCCGCGCGAGATGGCGATCACACACTACCTGGTGCCGTTCGTGCTGGATGCCGGTTGCGCCTGCTGGGTGCAGGGCCCGCGCTCGATCGGCAATGACCTGCGCCTGGAGCATGAGATCGCGCTGCTCGACGTGGCCGCCGGCATGACGCACCTGCGCGAGCTGGGCTACGAGCGTATCGTATTGCTGGGCAACTCCGGCGGCGCGGGGCTCTATACCTTCTATAACCAGCAGGCGCTGACGCCGCCCGGACAGCGGATCGCGCGGACCCCGGGCGGCCGCCCGACCAACCTTGCTGAGGCGCAGATGCCGGAGGTGGACGGCATGATCCTGGTTTCGCCGCATCCCGGCCAGGGCAAGCTGCTGATGAGCGGCGTCGATCCTTCCGTGACCGACGAGGACGATCCCATGCAGACCGATGCGTCGCTGGACCCGTTCTCCGCGGCCAACGGCTTCGATGCCGCGAGCGGGCGCGGCCAGTATGCGCCGGCGTTCATCGAGCGCTACCGCGCGGCGCAGGCCGAGCGCGTGGCGCGCATCGATGCGCGTGCCAGACAGATGCTCAAGGCAAAGCATGAGGCGCGGCAACGTATCAAGGCCGGCACCGGCTCCGATGCGGACCGCCGCATTGCCGCCCATGCGCCGATCTTCCAGGTCTGGCGTACCGATGCTGACCTGCGCTCGTGGGATATCTCACTCGATCCGTCCGACCGCAAGCCCGGTTCGCTGTGGGGTAAAGACCCGTTCGTGTCGAACTGGGGCAGCGTGGGCTTCGGGCGCGTAGTGACGCCGGAATCGTGGCTGTCGACGTGGTCCGGGCTGTCGTCCAACGCGGCACTGGACAAGACCCTCGGCGCGCTGCACCAGCCGACGCTGCTGCTGGAGTACACCGGCGACCAATGCACGTTCCCGGCCGATATCGAGGCGATTTACCGCCAGATCCCCAGCGAGCGCAAGCAGCATATCCGCGTGCGCGGCAATCACCACGGCATGGCCCTGAGCCGGGACGAAGAGCCCGGCCAGCGCATCGCCGGCCGCCACATCGTCGAATGGCTGCGCGCAACCATGGTATAAGCGCGCCGAAATCGAAGAAACAGAGCAGGGCGCCGTCCCCCCCGACATTGCCGCGCGCTGCTCGATGACTGACAAAGGGTAGACAGACATGTTGCAAAACCACATCGTGCGCCCCCCGCAGTTGCTGGCCGGCGTCCGATATCCCGATGAAGACCGCTTGCGCCACTATGTCGCCGAAGGCGTGCTGACCGGCGAGACGCTGGCCGACGCGTTCCAGGCGTCGTTCCGCCGCCACGCCGATCGTCTGGCGCTGGCCGGCCCGGAGGGCGAGCTGACCTATCGCGAGCTCGATGAGCAGACCGACCGCCTGGCCGCTGCGCTGCTGGCGCTGGGCATGAAGCCGCTGGACCGCGCAGTGTTCCAGTGCGGCAACTGCAATGAGCTGCTGCTGGCCTTCTTTGCCTGCCTGAAGGCCGGCATCATTCCGCTGTGCTCGCTGCAGGCGTTCCGCAAGCTGGAGATCGGCTACCTGGGCAACCTGTGCGAGGCGCGGCTGCATTTCGTGCAGGGCGACGACCCCAGGTTCGACGACGTGGCGTTCGCCCAGGAGATGCAGGCCGAAGTGCCAAGCCTTGCGTACATCCTGCAGGCCCGCGGCGAGCGGCGCGGCAATGCGGTCTTGCTGGCCGACCTGATCCGCGACATGCCGCTGGAACAGGCGCGCGCGCTGCTGGCCGAGGTAAGCCATGATCCCTTCCAGGCGGCGGTGTTCCAGCTCTCCGGCGGCACCACCGGCGTGCCCAAGATCATCCCGCGCTTCCAGAACGAGTACCTGTACAACATGCGCGCGGTCGCGGCATGCAACGGCTACACGCAGGACGACGTGCTGTTCTTCCCCACGCCGTACATGCACAACCTCAATATGGGCTGCTTCTTCGGCCCGTTCCTGCTCGCCGGCGCCACCGTGACCGTGACGCCGGATATCGGCGAGGAGAACCTGCAACGGCTTGTGCGTGACTATCGCCCGACCTGGTACGGCGTGGCCGGGCCCATTCTCATGCGTATTGCGCCGGAGCTGGCCAAGGCCGATGCCGCCGAGCGCGCTCGCCGCAACTTCGTTGCGCCCAAGAACGCGGCCGGCCTGACGCGGCTGACCGGTTCGCCGACGCACCATATCTTCGGCATGACCGAGGGGGTGATCATGTTCGCCCGCCGCGACGATCCGCAGGACATCCGCGACACTTCGATCGGTAGCCCAGTGTCGGCCTGGGATGAGGTGAAGATTGTCCATCCCGGCACGGAAGAGCCGGTTGCCGACGGCGAGGCGGGCGAGGCGCTGTTCCGTGGCCCGTACACGATCCGCGGTTACTACAAGTCAGAGCAGGAAGATGTCACGCGCTTCACCGCCGATGGCTTCTACCGTTCCGGCGACCTGATGTCGTCGCGCGTGGTCGAGGGCAAGCGCTACTACTTCTTCTGCGGGCGCATCAAGGACGTGGTCGACCGTGGCGGCGAGAAGATCAATGCCGAAGAGCTGGAGAACGTCATCAACCTGCATCCCGCGGTGCTGGCATCAGCCGTCGTGGGCATGCCGGACCGTGTCTACGGTGAGCGCGTCTGCGCCTTTGTCGTGCCCAAGCCGCCCGCCACCGGCCTGACGCTGCCGCAGCTCACGCAATACCTGCAGGACGCCGGCCTGGCGAAATTCAAATGGCCGGAGCGGCTGGAAGTCATCAGCGAGTTCCCGCTGACCGCATCCGGCAAGCTCAGCAAGGCGCTGCTGCGCGAGCAGATCATCCAGCTGCTGGAGACCGAAGCGGCTCGCAGCACCACCACCGAAGGGAAGTGATATGACCGAAGCGACGAACCCCGGCGCAGTGCCGTCCGTGCAGCTGCATGGTGTCCACCACACCGCGCGACCGACCTGGAAGTTGGCCGAAACCGTGCATTTCTACCGCGACCTGCTTGGCCTGCCGTTGGTGCATGCAATCTCGGCCAAGGGCTGGGGCCCGGACAATCATGCCGATTTCCTGCACTTCTTCTTTGACAGCGGCAACGGCAGCACCATCGCCTTCTTCTACTACATCGGCACCGAGCGGCCTGACTGGCTGACCGTGCGCGAGCACTACCAGGACCGCGCCACCCATACCGCCTGGCGCGTGCGCGACGAGGCCGAGCTGCTGCAGTGGCGCCAGCGCGTGGAGGCGGTGGGTATTCCGCTGCGCTACCAGATCCGCCACGAGGTGATCGAGTCGATCTATTTCAACGACCCCAACGGCTACCCGATCGAGATCACGTGGCAGGTGCGCCCGTTCAGCGCGGCCGACGCCCTCGACGCGAAGCTGACCATCGACGCCGCCGTCGCGCTGGAGTACGAGTCCGGGGACGGCACGCCGTTCGGCTCGATCGAGCCGGTGTGGCAGCGCAAGGCCGCCTCGATCGGCACGGCCGCGCAGGCCTGCGGCAAGGCGTCGGTATTCGTGCTGGACGTGCCGGAGTTTGCCGCGCTGATCGACGTGGCGGGCAAGACCGATGGCTACACCACCACCGCGCTGGGCAACGGCTACGTGCGCATCGACGGCAACCCGGGCATCAGCTTCCGGCGCAAGGCGCTGGGCTTCAAGCCGGCGGTCTGGTACGGCGCGCTCACCGGGGGCCTGGCCGGACGCATCGAGCAGTTCGACATGGACGCACTGGTCATTTCTCCCGGGGACGCAAAATGAAGATCGCCATCATCGGGGGCGGGCCGTCTGGCCTGTTCCTGTCGATCCTGCTCAAGGAGCGGCTGGCCGAGGTCGACATCGACATCCATGAGCAGAACCCGGAAGACGCCACCTTTGGCTTCGGCGTGGTGCTGGCCGATACCGGCTTGTCCAGCCTGCGCGCGGCATCGCCGACGGTGGTGGACGAACTCGCCAGGGCGATGCGCTTCAGCGACCGCCACTCCATCGTCAGCCACGAGTTCCCGATTACGATGAAGCGGCCCGGCGCCGGCGGCGGCGCCATCCCGCGCATCCGCCTGCTGCAGATCCTGCAGGCACGTGCGCGCGAGCTGGGCGTGCGGGTCACCTATAACCAGCGCATCAGCGACTTCTCCGCCATCGACGCCGATCTGGTGGTGGGTGCGGACGGGGTCAACTCGCTGCTGCGCGGTGCCAACGAAGCCGGCTTTGGCACCCGGCGCCACAGCCTGAGCAACCATTTCGCCTGGTATGGGGTGGAGAAGGCCTTCCCCAACCCGGCGCTGGTGTTCCGCAAGCACGAAGGCGGGTACTTCGTCGCGCACTATTACCCGTATTCGGACTCGATGAGCACCTTCGTTGCCGAATGCGACCACCAGACCTGGATTGATTTCGACATGGAGTCGATGACCCAGGAACAGCGCCAAGCCCTGTTCGAGCGGGTCTTTGCTCCAGAACTGGGTGGCTACCGGCTGGTGTCGAACAACTCGGTGTGGCGCCAGTTCCCGGTGATCGTCAACGATACCTGGCATGTCGGCAACCAGGTGCTGATCGGCGATGCGTTGACCAGTGCGCACTTCTCGATCGGCTCCGGCACGCGCATCGCCATGGAGGATGCGATCGCGCTGGCGGACGCCATAGTTGCCTTCCCGGACGACATGCAGGCGGCGCTGCGCCGCTACGACACCGTGCGCCGCCCCGAGAAGGCAAAGCTGATCCGTGCCTCGGAGGCCTCTTACAACTGGTATGAACGCATCCGCGAATGGATGGACCTGGCGACGCCGCATGAGTTTGTGTTCCGCTTCATGACCCGCACCGGCCGCGTCGACCTGAACCGGCTCAAGGAACAGTACCCGAACCTGCTGGCCGAGTTGACGGCGGCCGGGGTATCGGTAGCGGCGGGGCAGCAGCCATGATCCGCGCGACCGAGTATGTGCTGAGCGACGACCCCTTCGTGGTGCGCCGCACGGTGCGCTGGGGCGATTGCGACCCGGCCGGCGTGGTCTACACGGGCCGCTTTACCGACTACCTGCTGGGCGCGGTCGGCCTGTTCTCGGGCCATATCGCCGGAGGCGCCGGCCGCCTTGGCGCCTTGCACGGCGTGGGCACGCCATGCAAGGCCATGCGCTTCGAATTCATCGGCACGCTGTGGCCGGATGAAGTGATCGACATCGAGTGCTGGGTGCAAGCCATCCGCACGCGCTCCTATGACCTTCGCTGCATGGCCCGGCGCCCGGACGGCGCGGCTGTGTTCGATGCCACCTTCTCTCCCAACTGCGTGCGGCTGGACGAGCGCGTCGGCACCCCCATCCCGGACTCGCTGCGAACGGCGCTGTCGGGCTTCCTGCGTCCCGCCGCGTAGCGCGGCTTATCCCGCAAATCATCATGCAATACAGAATCGGACAGATCGTTCCCAGCTCCAACATCACCATGGAGCGCGAGGTGCCGGCCATCTTTGCCGGCCGCATGCAGGTGCTGCCAGAACGCTTTTCCTTCCACTCCAGCCGCGTGCGCATGCACCGCGTGGTGGCGGAGGAGCTTGAGAAGATGAACCGCGACATGGGCCGCTGCGCGCAGGAGCTGGCCGACGCGCGCGTCGACCTTATGAGCACGGCCTGCCTGGTGGCCACCATGTGCATGGGCAAGGGCTATCACCGCCAGGTAATCGAAGACCTGAACGCGGCCATTGACGGGGTGCCTTACCAGCCTGCGATCATGACCTCGGCCGGCGCGCTGGTGGAGGAACTCAGGGACTTCGGCGCAAAGCGCATCGCGCTGCTCGCGCCGTACAGCGACGCGCTGACACGGACCGTGGTCGAGTACATCGAAAGCGAAGGCATTGCGGTCAAGGACGCGATCAACTTCTCGATCCTCGACAATCTGGACGTCGGCGCACGCGACCCGATGCAACTGCTGGAAGACGTCAAGCGGCTGGATACCGCCGGTGTTGACGTGGTGGTGCTGTCCGCCTGCGTGCAGATGCCGTCGCTGCCGGCGATCGAGCAGGCCCAGTTGGCACTGAGCATCCCCGTGACCTCGACCGCGGTCTGCACCGCGCGCCAGATGATGCGCCGCCTCGGCATCCGCGCGGAGGCGCCCAATGCCGGCGCGCTGCTCGGCAGCAAGGCCGGACTGGCCTGAGCGTAGCGCCAGCGTCATGACCGCCGCCCGCAGAGGCGGCCTGTATCCTGGAACGGAGACAACTTATGCAGCAAGCCCCACAACCGGTGCCCCCCGCCGGCAGATGGACCTATGCCACCGTCATCCTCGGCGCGGCGCTGGGAATGCTGGCGGGCTATGCCCCGCTGTTCAATGCCACCGCCGGCGTGTTCGTGCAACCGCTGGCCGCGGAGTTCGGCTGGGGGCGCTCGGAAGCGTCGCTGTCCTATGCGGCTTCGATGTTCGGGCTGGCCATCGTCAGCCCGCTGGTCGGCACCCTGATGGACCGCTTCGGCATCCGCACGGTGATTGCCGTCTCGGCGCTGGTGTTCGGGCTGGCCACGGCTTGCATGGCGCTGCAGAACGGCAGCAAGGCGCTCTGGGTCAGCCTGTCGGTGGTGGTCGGCGTGTTCGGCGCGGCGACGTCCGTGCTGGGCTACCTGGCGGTGCTGCCGCAATGGTTTGACCGCCGCCTTGGGCTGGCGCTGGGCATCGCGATGTGCGGGCTGGGCGCTGGTACGGTGCTGATGCCTGCGACCGCCCAGTATCTGGTGACGGGCTACGGCTGGCGCACCGCGTATGTTGCGCTGGGTATCGGTTCGATCGCGCTGTCGCTGCTGGCCTGTTCGCTGCTGCGGGAGCGGGGCAGGGCCGGTGCGGTCCGAACCCGGGCGCCGGCTGCTGACGGCATTGCGCTCAGGCAGGCGGTGCACAGCTACCGCCTGTGGGCGATCTGGGCAGTGTTCGTGCTGGGGTCTTCGGCCACGCTGTCGCTTGGGCCGCACCTGCCGGCGATGTTCGCGGACAAGGGCTTCAGCCCCGCCGACGCTGCGCGCAGTGCCTCGATGGTTGGTGTCGGCCTGTTGATCGGCCGGATCCTGACCGGCGTGCTGATCGACCGCATTCATGCGCCGTTCGTCGCCTGTGTGTTCTTCTTCGGCGGTGCAGTGGGGATCTACTTGCTTGGGGTCACGAATGACTACCAGGTGCTGCTGGTAGCCACCACGCTGATTGGCCTGACCATCGGCGCCGAAGGGGACCTGATCTCCTTCCTGGTTCGTTCGTACTTCGGATTGCGGGCGTTCGGCGCGCTGTTCGGTATTGCGTTCTCGGGTTACGGTTTTGGCGCGGTAATCGGGCCGGTGGGCCTGGGCGTGTGGTTCGACCGCTACGGCAGTTATGGGGTGCCGCTGCTGGTGCTGCCGTGCATGTTGCTGCTGGCCGGCGCGCTGACTTTGTCGCTGGGCCGCTACCGGCAGCATGGCGCAAGCGCCGCCAGCCTGCCGGAGCCCGCCGGGGCCTGATTTTCCGAACGCGGGCGCGGCGGGGTAGAATTCCCATAGCCGCAATTTCCTTGCGGCCATGCCTTCGAACGGTCAACCCAAGATGCCTGCCGCCCGCAAATCCCCAGCCGCTGCCAGCAAGACGCCCCCGACGCCGACTGCGCCACGCCGCCGTGGCCGGCCGCCCAAGACGGATTCGCCGATCGGCGCCGAGCCCATGCTCAGCCGGGTGGCCATCCTCCAGCACGCGATCAAGCTGACCAAGTCCGTGCCGCTGGACCAGATCTCCATGGTGCAGCTGGCCAAGGATTTCGGCGTCGCGCCTGGCTTGATCCACTATTACCTGGGCGGCCGCGACCAGCTGGTGTCCGGCGTGCTCAACGATTACTATCGCCAGCGCGTCGGGCGCCTGCCGTCGCTGACGGGCAACTGGCGTGCCGATGTCGAAGGGATTGCCCGGCTGAGCTTCGACGTGGCGGTGGAGAATCCTGGCGTCAGCATCTATGTCGCATCACACAACCGGTTCCGCCTGTTCCAGGATGTCGAGCCGGGCGAGACCGACTACGGCATGGAGTTCTTCAACCGCATGACGTCGGCCATCATGCAGGGCGGCTTCACGGCAGAGCAGGTGGCGCTGGGCTACCACCTGATCGCGCAGTACCTGGTTTCCGCCAGCATGGCGGAAGCTTCACGGCAATTGCCGGCCTACCACCAGAGCTTTATCGAGAAGAAGCTGGAATCCGCGTCCGAGCTCCAGTATCCCGGCGCGCGCTATGTCAGCAAGGCCTTCTCCAGGCTGTCTTCCGATACCGCGTTCGAAGAGGGCCTGCGCATCACGCTGGATGGAATCGAGGCGTGGAAGCAGGACAAGCGCCAGCCCGCACGCAAGCCGCGCAGCAAGGCTGCCTGAGGCCATTCCCTATCCGCGGCGCGCCGCATGACGCGCGCCTGACACGTCCGGTGTACGGCATCATCCCGTAATGGTAAGTCCTTATTTGATATGCAGGCAATTAACTTAAAATTAATTGTCGCTATATCAAATATTCATCGCCGCGCCGCCCCCGGCAGGCCATGGACTACATACGGGAGACAACATGAAACGTCGCGCCTGCCTCGGGCTGCTTCTTCTGGCCGGGCTGACTGCCGCGGCTTCTGCCAATGCCGCGGCGTATCCGGACAAGATGGTGCGCATCGTGGTGCCATCGATCGCGGGCAGCGCGCCCGACATCATTGCGCGGCAGGTTGCCGAGCGCCTGAGCGCGACATGGAAACAGCAGGTCATCGTCGAGAACAAGCCCGGCGGCAACGGCATCGTCGCCATGAGCGCGCTGCGGCAATCGGCGCCAGACGGCTACACGCTGGGCCTGTTCCATGCCGCCGCCGCCGTCATCACGCCGATGATGTACAAGGAGGCGAAGTTCGACATCCAGCGCGACACGGAAGTCGCTTCGACGCTGGCCTACACGCTCATGATGTTCGTCGCCGACCCCAAGGCCGGCTACCAGAGCCTTGCCGACGTGCTCAAGGCCGGCAAGGCCAGCCCCGACGACATTGCCATCGGCAGCCCGACCCGCGGCTCGGTGCCGCACCTGACCGCCGAGATGATGGGGCAGCTGCAGAAGGCCAAATTCCGCCAGATCAGCTTCAGCGGCACCACACAGGCGATCCAGGCCGTGGTGAAGGGCGATGTGCCGGTCTATGTCGACGGCATCGCGCCGCTGGTACCGCTGGTGCGCAGCGGCCGGCTCAAGGCGCTGGCCGTCACCTCGGACACTGCGCTGCCCGGACTGGACGGCATCCCGCTGGCGAAGGACGTGGCACCCGGCCTGGTCGTCAAGGGCTGGTTCGCGCTGTTTGCGCCCAAGGGCACGCCCGCCGCAGTGCTTGATGATGTCAACGCTGCGGTCAGCCGCACCCTGGCGCAGCCAGCCTTTGTCGAACGGCTGAAGGAGCTTGGCACCTATCCGATGGCGCAGGGCCGGGAGCCGAGCGCACGCTTTGTGCAGGCGGAGAAGGTGCGATGGGAGCGGGTGATCCAGGAGGCAGGCGTCAAGCCAGAGTAAGGAGCCAGGCGGCATGGCCATGCGATGAACCGTCTGCAGCATCATCGGCAATCCGATCGAGGGGGCGCATAGACTCGGCGCGGCGCTCCCGTCAACGATGCATGAGCGGATATACCACCAGGCCGATCAGCGCCGCGCCGGCCACGATCACGGGTTCGGGCAGCTTCTTGAACCTGAGCAGCAGCGCTACCGTGCAAAGCGCCAGCAGCACCGTCGGCAAATCCACGATCGAACGCCTGGCCAGCACGATCACCGCGCCGGTAATGGCCCCCACAGCGGCAGCGGTCACGCCATCGACAAAGGCCAGGATGGCGGGCAGCTTGCCGTATTTCTTGAAGTAGGGAGCCGGCAGGACGGTGAACAGGTAGCACGGCAGGAAGGTGGCCAGCGCGGCAACCGATGCGCCCGGAAAGCCCGCCACCAGGTAGCCGATAAAGCCGACGGTGATCACCACCGGGCCGGGCGTGATCATGGCCACCGCCACGGCATCCACGAACTGCTTGTCATTGAGCCAGTGGAAGTCGGTGACCACGCTGCCGTACAGGAACGGCACAATGGCCAGCCCCGAGCCGAACACAAAGGCGCCCGCCTTGGCAAAGAACACGGCGATCTGCGCCAGCAGGGGCCAGTCAATGGCGCCGGCCACGCCACCGGCCAGTGGCAGCTGTGTCGCCGCGGCCGCGTGCAGGCCGCCCTGGCGCAGCCATTTTGGCGGGGCGCGCCAGAACCACACCAGCAGCCCGGCCGCGAGGAACATCCACGCGATTTCGGATTCGGTGACCACCGTGACCGCGGCAAGCACCAGGTAGATTGCCCACAGCAGGCGGTCCTTGCCCACGCTCTTGGTGGTGAGCTTGTACGCACTGATCGCAATGATGCCGATCACCGCGGCCCCGACGCCGTAGAACACAGACTGCATCCACGTCAGGCCGCCAAAGCGCACATAGGCCCAGCCCAGCGCCAGCACCATCAGGAATGACGGCAGCACGAACGCGATCCCGACCAGCGTCGCGCCCGTGATCCGGTAGTGGACATAGCCCAGATAGATGGCCAGTTGCGCGGCCAGCGGGCCGGGTGCGAGCTGTGCCAGGGCCAGCCCCTCCTTGTAGTCGGCGTCGGTGATCCACTGGCGCCGGTCGACCAGGTCGCGATGCATATAGCCGGCCAGCGCGACCGGACCGCCGAAGCCGAGCGTGCCCAGGCGCAGCATGTAGCCGACCAGCTGCCAGAGGGTGTAGCGCGGCCGCTCCGTGAGTGCGGCCGGAGGGGTTGGGGCCTGCGAGACGTTGCTCATGTCGTGGACCTCAGGGGCATGGTGCTATCGCTTTCCGGAAAAATGCACATAAAGGGAATCGAGGGTGCGGCCGATTTCGGCCAGCAGGGAGTCGTCATCCGCCAGGCGCTCGCGCGCGCCGGCAAGCACGGCTTCGAATCCGCTGGCTTCGGGCACCTGGGCCCCGCCGATATCCAGGGCGTGGACCATGCTGGCCAGGCGGGCCAGTCCGCGGTCGGCGTCCAGCCCGAAGCTGGCCAGCAGCACCTCGAATGAAACCTTGTCGCCCACATGCGTGAAGGCGGCGCCGTCGAAGTCGAAACCCAGCGCGTCATCCGGGCAGTCCGCCGGATGCTCCAGCCACAGGAAGCGCGCATGCGGGTCGATAAAACGCTGGATCAGCCACGCGCAGGCAACCCGGTCCACCCACAGGTGGCGCCGCGTTGCCCAGTCGCGCCCCTGGTATTGGGCAGGATCCCGGCGCGGGATGCCGCCGCTTGCAGGCTGGGGCTCGCCTGGCGAGCGCAGGGTTTCGACCGCACTGTTGAAGTCCCGCCATTGCAAGGCGGCGTTGGCCGATGCATCGTTGGGGAAGAAATCGGTCCCGGCGATGGCATCAAAGGCACGGCCGTGCCGGCGCAGCAGGCGGGCGATTCCGGCCTCATCCTGGCCGGACAAGCTCTTGCGGTCATCGGAGAGGGCGGCCAGCCAGCCGGCGTAGTCGGCCGTGCGGTCAAACAGTGTCCGGTAGGCGTGAGCCTCCGCCGGATCATGCGCGCGCACGTTCAGCAGCCAGGCCTGGCCGCCTTCCTGGATGGTTTCATCGGCTAACTCGCGTAGTTGAGCGCTTTGCGCGCTTGCCGTCGGCAACAGATAGGCGCCGTCGCGCAGTGCGGCGCAGCCTAGTGCCTTGAGGGCTCGCCAGATGCGCATCCGGGCAGTAGCGCCCTTGGTTGGCAGGCTGATGACGAGGAGGGTCCACAGTTCCGGAGCTGGTTCCATGGGCCGATACTAAGGGCTTGTAGAGTGTCGATCAACTATGTAGCGATCTCTACAGGTTTATTCTTGGGTGCACTTAATGGCACTTATTCCGGAGTCGGCTGTAGGTCCAGGGGCAGATAACGATATAGGCATTCATTCGTTCCCGTGTGATGCAGGGTTCCCTATCTTGTGAGCCTGCTCATCCGCAAGAAAGGAATCATCCATGAATGCCCCGTTGGACTTCGATGCGCGGCACGCGCTGCGCTCCGCGCTGGACGCCGTGCCGGCGCTGGCGCAGAAGATTGGCATCGACGCGGCCGCCCGCGAGGCACGGCGGCTGCTGCCCTATGAGGCCTTCGCGCTGTTTCGCCAGTCCGGGCTTGGCGTGCTCCGGCTCCCGGTGGAGCAGGGTGGCCTGGGTGGATCGCTGGCCGACCTGTTCGAGGTCATTACCGCGATTGCCGCGGAGGAATCGAACGTCGCGCACGCGCTGCGCATCCACTTCGACCAGACCGAGTCGCTGCGCCTGGCGCCGCGCTCGGCCTTCAATGACCTGCAGGTGCAGCGCATTGTCGGGGGCGCGATCTTCGGCGGCGCCTCCACCGAACGCGGCACGTCGCGGCCCGGTGAAATCACCACGGCGCTGCGGCGCGACGGCGAGCACTACCGCCTGAGCGGCAAGAAGTATTACTCCACCGGCACCGCCTTTGCCGACTACGCCCGCATCAATGTGAAGGATGCCGATGGAGCCGATGCCTCGATCATCATCCCGACCGATCGCCCCGGCTTCAACGTCGTTGACGACTGGGACGGCATGGGCCAGCGCATGACCGCCAGTGGCAGCCTGGTGCTGGACGATGTGCAAGTGCTCGCCGACGAAGTGACACGGCGCGCCAACAGCACGCTGGTCGGCCGTCACTGCGGCGCGCTGCGCCAGCTGCACCTGGTGGCGGTGGCGGCGGGGATCGTGCGCAATGCCTGGGCCGATGCCTTGCGCTATGTGCGCGAGCATGGCCGTCCGGTGCTGCATAGCCCCGCATCCTCGGCACGCGAAGACCATTTCATCCAGCAGGTGATCGGCGACCTGGCCGCGCACAGCCATGCCATCGACGCACTGGTGCGTGAGAATGCGCGCGCACTGGACCGCTCGGCCGATGCGCTGCTGGCACGCTCCGAAGACGCCGAAGCGCTGGTCCTGGCCGGCGCGCTGGCAACCGCGCAGACCCAGCTGGTGGTCAGCAAGCTGGCGCTGCACGTGGCCGAGCGCATGTTCGAGGCCGGCGGCGCCTCGGCCACCGCCAGGCAGCATAACTTCGACCGGCACTGGCGCAACCTGCGCACGATCTTCAGCCACAACCCGCTGCTGCACAAGGCGCGCGTGGTCGGCGCCTACCACCTGAACGGCGACACCACGCACCTGGCCGAAGGCCGGGTGTTCTGAGCCGCCGGAGACGAACGATGACAGCAAGCTCACCGCAGCGCCAGCTGCACCTGAACATCAACGCGCTGCATTCCGGCTTCGTGCCGTCGGCGTGGCGCCTGCCCGCCAGCGACCCGCGTGCGTTCGTGGACGTGCAGCACTACATCCGCCTGGCACGCATCGCTGAAGCGGGGAAGTTCGACGCGATCTTCCTGGCCGACAATGCGTCGATCGCCGACCAGATCCATTTCCGGCCGATCACGGCGCTTGAGCCGACCTTGCTGCTGGCCTGCGTCGCCGCGGCGACTACCCATATCGGACTGGTGGCCACGGCCTCCACCAGCTACAACGAGCCCTATAACATCGCGCGGCGCTTTGCCACGCTGGACCATGTCAGTGGCGGCCGCGCGGGCTGGAACGTGGTGACCACGGCGGATGCCGGCTCGGCACGCAACTTCGGCCGCGCCGCGCCGCCGGACCACGGACAGCGCTATGCGCGTGCCGATGAGTTCACGGATCTCGTCAAGGCGCTGTGGGACAGCTGGGAAGACGATGCCCTGATCGGCGACAAGCACGGAGGGCGCTTTGTCGATACCGCCAGGCTGCAGCCGGTGGCGCACCATGGCACCTTCTTCGACGTGCAAGGCCCGCTGAACCTGCCACGGCCGCCGCAGGGCCATCCGGTGCTGTTCCAGGCCGGCGGCTCCAGCGACGGGCGCGAGCTGGCCGCGCGGCATGCCGAGGCGGTGTTCTCCGCGTCGCAGTCGTTCGAGGAGTCGCTGGCCTACAAGCGCGAGATCAACGCGCGTGCCGAAGCGCTGGGGCGCGGCCCGCACGCGGTCAAGGTGTTGCCGGGGCTGACCACCATCATCGGCGCGACCGAGGCGCAGGCGCGGCAGCGCCGCGACGAGCTGGTCGAGCTGATTCCGTGGGACTACAGCCTGGTGCGGCTGGCCGGCACGTTGGGCATTCCGGTGGAACGGCTGAGCCTGGACGCGCCGCTGCCAGATGACCTGGCGCTGCCGGCCAACGGCAACCACACTTTCTTCCGCGCCACCGTGGCGGTGGCGCAGCGCCGGAACCTGACGGTGCGCGCGCTGATCCGCGAGCTGGCGGGCGGCGGCGGCCACCGCGTGATCGTGGGCACGCCGGAGCAGGTGGCCGACGATATCGAACACTGGTTCCGCCATGGTGCCGCCGACGGCTTCAACCTGATGCCCGATGCGCTGCCTGACGGGCTGCAGGCCTTCGTCGATGGCGTGGTGCCGATCCTGCAGCGGCGCGGCATCTTCCGCACTGCGTACGCGGGTACCACGCTGCGGTCGCACCTGGGCCTCGAACGGCCCGCGGGACGGGTACCGGCGCAGGTTGCCGCGTAAGCAGAAGTCCGCATTTGCTACGTCGTATTCCTTCGTGGACTGGGCAAGGGGCGTTTCTTAGACTGGTGCTTCCTTATCACTGCCCAGCCTGCCATGACACGACGCCCTTTCCTTGCCACCCTCGCACTCGCCGCGCTGACGGCGCTTGCCACGCTCTCCATCGGCACCGCCCACGCGCAAGCCAGCGACCGGCCACTCAAGGTCGGCGTGCGCGGTGGGGTCGACGAAGAGATCTGGGAAGTGGTGACGCGCGTTGCCGACAAGCAGGGGCTGAAGGTGCAGACCATCGTCATCACCGGCACCGCCAGCCCCAACGAGGCCCTCAACAATGGCGACCTCGATGCCAATGCCTTCCAGCACATCCCGTTCTTGCGCGACCAGGTCCGGCAGCGGGGCTACAAGATCGTCAATGTCGGCGATACGCTGATCTCGCCGATCGCCTTCTATTCGCGCAAGGTCAAGTCGCTGGAGGCGCTGCCCAACGGCGCGCGCATCGGCATCCCGAACGACCCGAGCAACCAGACGCGCGCGCTGGTGATCCTGCGTGACCACGGGCTGGTCAAGCTCAAGGATGGCTTCGATCCCTATACCGGCACGGCGTCGCTGGCCGACATCACGGCCAACCCGAAGAAGCTGGAGTTCGTGGAAAGCGCCTCGGTGGTGCTGCCGCGCGCGCTGCCAGACGTCGATGCGGCCGCCATCGTCAATACCTTTGCGTACCAGGCCGGCCTGATCGCCACGCGCGACGGCATCGCGGTGGAAAAGAAGGAGCACAACCCGTACGTGAACGTGATTGCCGTGCGCGAGAAGGACAAGGGCGCGCCGTGGGTCGCGCGGCTGGTCAAGGCCTATCAGTCCGACGAGGTGCGCAAGTTCATCCAGACCAAATACCAGGGTTCCGTGATCCCTGCCTTCTGACGAGCCAGCATGCACGCTGTCCTACCGTTGCGCGAACCCGGGCCGCATATCGTATTCGCGGGGATCGGCAAGACCTACGCGGGGGCAAGCGCCGCCGCGCTGGCCGATATTTCCTTCACCATAGGCCGCGGCGAGCGCTTCGGCATCATCGGCCGCAGCGGCGCCGGCAAGTCGACGCTGCTGCGCACCATCAACATGCTGGAGCGCCCCGACACCGGCCACGTCAGCATTGACGGCACCGATATCGGCCTGCTGGACGAGAACGGCCTGGTGGCGCTGCGGCGCCGGATCGGGATGATCTTCCAGCACTTCAACCTGCTGTCGGCCAAGACCGTGTTCGACAACGTTGCGCTGCCGCTGCGCGTGGCGGGCGTGCCGCGCCACGAGATCGCGGTCCGTGTGATGGAACTGCTGGACCTGGTAGGGCTGACCGACAAGGCGCGCGCCTATCCCGCGATGCTCTCAGGCGGGCAGAAGCAGCGCGTGGGCATTGCCCGTGCACTGGTGCACCGGCCCGAGATCCTGTTGTGCGATGAGGCAACTTCCGCGCTGGACCCGGAGACTACTGAGCAGATCCTGACGCTGCTGCGCGACATCAACCAGCGGCTGGGGCTGACCGTGGTGCTGATCACGCACGACATGGCGGTGATCAGTGAAGCCTGCGACCGCGTGCTGGTGCTCGACCACGGCCACGTCATCGAGCATGGCCCCGTCTGGAAGGTGTTTGCCGAACCGCACGCGGAAGCCACCATCGCGCTGCTGCGGCCATTGCGGCACCGCATGGCCGCCGTGCCGGACACAACCAGACAGGAGACTGCACATCGTGCTGCTGCCAATGGCTGACAAGTATTTCAAGGCACTGGGCGAGACCCTGCTGATGACCGCCAGCGCGTGCGCCGTGGTGTTCGCCGCCGGCATGGCGCTGGCCCTCGTGCTCACCGTGACCGCTCCCGGCGGCCTGGCGCCGCGGCCGCGGCTGCACCGGACCTTGTCGGTGCTGGTGAACATGTTCCGCTCGATTCCCTTCATCATCCTGCTGGTCGCGATGCTGCCGGTCACGCGCATGATCGTCGGCACCACCATGGGCACTTGGGCGGCGGTGGTGCCGCTGAGCGCCCACCTGATACCGTTCTTCGCGCGCATCTCGCAGGTTGCGCTCAATGAGATCGACCAGGGGCTCGTCGAGGCGGCCCGGGCCATGGGATGCCGCCGCTGGCATATCGTGCGCCACGTGCTGCTGCCGGAGGCGATGCCCGCGATCATCGGCGGCGCCACCGTGACCGTGATCGCCATGATCGGTTCGTCGGCGATGGCGGGCGCGGTCGGCGCCGGCGGGCTGGGCGACCTGGCGATCCGCTATGGCTACGAACGCTACGAAACCGCCGTGATGTTCCACGTGATCGCGATCCTGGTGGCGCTGGTCACGCTGGTGCAGTTTGCCGGCGAACGGCTGGCGCGGCGCTTCGACCACCGGCGCTAGTCGACGGTGGGCGCCGCGGCGGCGCGCTTTGTGATAAAGGTACGGCTGTCCTGTTCCCGCCATGCCACGACACGTCCGCCATGTTCGAGGTGATTGCTCCTTGCGCCGCCCTGGCGCCCTACGTCAACGGCTACTGGTTCGTCCAGGACCTGGCGGGTGTTTACGCGGGCAGGCGGATCATGACCTGCCCGTACCCGGGGGCGGTGCTCTCGGTCAACTTCGGACGCCCGAATGCGATGGAGGGCGGCCCGACCGTGCCGCAGGTCTCGCTGCTGGGCTTCCAGTCGACCAGCCGGCAATGGCGGTCATGGCCGGACACCTATTTCGTCATGGCAATGCTGAGTGGCGCGGGCCTGGCGCGGCTGTTCCCCGGCGTCGGGCCGGACTGCAAGGACCGGCTGCTGGACCTGGCCGGATACCTTGGGGATGGCGCGGCCCATGCGCTCAGCGCCGACCTGAGCGCCGCCTGGACGCCGGCGCGGATTGCCTGTCAGCTGGACGCGTGGTTGCTGCGGCGCATGACGGCTATCCGGCCGCCTGCGGAACTGGCGGCGATCAGTGGCGCGCATGCGCTGCTGCGCCAGGGACGGCAGGTGCAGGAAGTCGCCAGCCTGACCGCCGTCAACCGGCGCCAGCTGAACCGCTGGTTCGAGCGGCACCTTGGCCTTGGCCCCAAGCAGCTGATGGACCTGGAGCGATTGCAGTCCAGCATCCAGGCCGTGCAGCGTGGCGAGGGCGACGCGCTGTCGGGCTATAGCGACCAGCCGCATCAGATCCGGAGCTGGCGGCGGCGCCTGGCCCAGACGCCGGGCGACTATGCCCGCAACGGGCCATCGCCGCTTGCCGAGTACTTCGGACGCCTGCCAGACGATGCCCCGGCCTTCTATCTCTGACGACGCAACACCTGGCGTCCCAAACGTTCAATACAGCGTTCCCCGCCTGCCGCATGCTGGCGGCTCGAAAGGAGAATGCTATGGACGCTGGGAACCTGCCGCTGGAACGATCGTTGGTCGAGTACACGGATGGCACGACTGTCTTCGAAGGGTATGTAGCGCTGCCCGCCGGGCTGGCGCAACGCACGCCGTGCATGCTGCTGGCCCACGAATGGAGCGGACTCAACGCCGCGATGCGCCGCTGCGCCGACCGGCTTGCGGCATTGGGCTACATCTGCTTTGCCGCAGACGTGTACGGCAAGGGCGTCCGTGGTGACGAGCTGGGAGACAACGCGCATCTCATGGGCCCGATGATGGCCGATCGCCGCTTGTTGCGCCGGCGCCTGCTGGCCGGGTTCGATGCGGCCACCAGGTTTCCCGGGGTCGACGCGCAGCGGATGGCTGCGCTCGGGTATTGCTTCGGCGGCCTGTGCGCCCTGGACCTGGCGCGGGCGGCCCCGCCGAACCTGCTGGCTACCGTCAGCTTTCACGGGGTGCTCCAACCGCCGCGGATCGGCCCGCAAGCACCCATCACTTCCAGCATCCTGCTCCTGCATGGTTGGGAAGACTCGGTCGCGCCGCCGAATGACGTTCTCGGCATTGCAGGGGAGCTGACCGGGGCTGGCGCCGACTGGCAGTTGCATGCCTATGGCCATGCCCTGCATGCCTTCACGTTCGAGGGGGCGAATCTTCCGGAACGTGGCATTGCCTATGATGCGGCGGCGGACCGCCGGTCCTGGGCGGCAATGCAGGCCTTCCTGGCGGAACGGCTTGTCCTGGGTGTGTCACCCAAGGCAGCCTGACCGGCCGCGTGCTGCGACAAAGCTTCAGGACGCGTTGGTCTTGCGGCCCACGTTCCGGATCAGTTGCGTGACACGTCCCAGGTACTGGTCGAAGACCTGATTCGCCTGCTCCTGGCTGTTGATCGGCTGTGCGACCGTACGGCCCTCGGCTTCCAGCTTGGCCCGGATCTCGGGCTTGGCCAGGGCTTCGCCAATCGCCTTGCGCAGCACTGCCACCCGGCTAGCGGGCGTGCCCTGCCTGACGAAGTAGCCGCCGCCGATCGAGTACTCGAAGTCGGGCACCAGCCGGCTTTGCGAGATCAGCGGAATATGCTTGAGCGCCGGGGGCAGGGCCTTGGCGAAGCTGCTCAGCACCTTCAGCCGGCCCTGTTGCTGCATGCTGTCGAAGCTGGATTGGTAGGGCAGGATGGCAAAGTCGACCTCGCCGCCGGCAAGGCCTTGCAGCGCTGGAGCGCCGCCCTTGTACGGCACGTGCAGGAAGGGCACGCCGAGCCGGGCAGCCAGGGCATCGCCCATGAGGTGATAGATGGAGTCGATGCCGACCGTGGCGTAGGTCAGCGGTTTCCCCTTGCTTTGCTTTGCATAGTCCAGGAACTTGTCCAGGGTATCCACGGCAATGCCGTTCCTGACCATCAGCACGATGTTGGCGTCGCTGATGGGCGCGGCCAGCTGGAAGTCCTGCGGCTTGTAGCGCGCCGCCGGGTTGAGCATGGGAGCCAGGAAGACCTCGTTGATTGAGCCGTGGAAGAAGGTGTAGCCATCGGCCGGTGCGCCCAGCACCTTGTTGGCGCCGATCAGCCCGGTACCGCCGCCGTAGTTCTCGACGACCACCTGCTGCCCGACGCTCTTGCTGATGGATTCCCCGAAGATGCGGGCAGAGGTGTCGCTGGCACCACCGGCCGGGTAGGGGACCACCAGGGACAGCGACTTGGCGGGGAAGTTGTCTGCGGCAAAGGCCGGCAGGCTGGCCAGCACGGAAGTGCCGGCGGAAACACCGGCATATTGAAGGAAGCGGCGGCGGTTCAGTGAAGCCATGGTGGATGTCCCCGAAGAATAGTTGTTCAAACCAGATAGCTTTGCGTCAGGTGCGCCCAGAATGCGGCGCCGACAGGCAGGGCCTTGTCATTGAAGTCGTACAGGGGGTTGTGGACCATGCAACCACCATCTTCGCCCAGGCCGTTGCCGAGCCGGATGTAGGCACCGGGCCGGTGCTCCAGCATGTAGGCGAAGTCCTCGCTGCCCATCACCGGCGGGCGCTCGACCACGTTGTCCGCGCCCACCAGCCGGATCGCGGCCTGGCGCGCGCGCTCGGTCTGCGCGTCGTGGTTGACCAGCACCGGGTACTTGCGTTCGTAGACGACCTCGGATTGCAGCCGGAAGCTCTGGGCCTGTGCGGCAACGAACTCGCTGATGCGCGCTTCGACCAGCGTGCGCACCTGCGGGTCCAGCGTGCGCACGCCGATCTTGATCGTTGCGCTATCGGGCACGACGTTGTAGGTCGTGCCGGCCTGGATGGAGCCCACGGTAATGACCGCCGACTTGAGCGCATCGATCTCGCGGCTGACGATCGATTGCAGTCCCAGCACGATGCTGGCGGCGCACTGCATCGCGTCGATGCCATGATGTGGCATGGCGCCATGGGCGCCGCGGCCGCGCAATGTGACCGTGGCGCGGTCGAACGAGGCCATGGCAGGGCCGGCGATGACCCCGATCTGGCCGACCGGCAGCCCCGGGGAGTTGTGCAGCGCATAGATCTCGTCGCAGGGGAATTGCTCGAACAGCCCATCCTCCAGCATGCGCAGCGCACCGCCTTCGTTCTCCTCGGCCGGCTGGAAGATCAGGTTGAGCGTGCCATTGAAATCGGCGGATTCGGACAGGTACCTGGCGGCGCACAGCAGGATGGCCGTGTGCCCGTCATGGCCGCAGGCGTGCATCTTGCCGGCTATGGTGCTGGCGTAGTCCAGGCCGGTCTTTTCCTGGATCGGCAGCGCGTCCATGTCGGCGCGGATACCCAGCGCCTTGCTGCCTTGCCCTTTCCTGAGCCTGCCCACGACACCGGTGGTGCCCATGCCACGATGCACTTCGTAGCCCCATGCCGCCAGCTGCCCGGCGACCAGGTCGCTGGTCCGGCGCTCTTCAAAGGCCAGTTCGGGGTGCGCATGGATCTTTCGGCGGATCTCAACGAACTCCGGCGACAGGGTCTGGATGGATTGGTGCAGATCGGCAAGCGGGGCCTGGTTCATGGCGGTATCGGAGCGTGGTCGTCCACCGCATTCTCCACGCAGGCGCTTGCCGAAACCATGACAATGATGATGGCAAAACGTTGCATAATCTGCAACATTAAAAGAATCCACGCGCTGCCGAGGCGGCGGCGCAGGCCAGAGGAGGAAGACATGGAAGACATGCTGGACCGCAAGCGGGCGCTGTGCTTGCTGCAGATCATCGAGACCGGCACGGTGCGCGGCGCGGCCGAGGTGCTTGAGCTGGACCCGTCGGTGGTGAGCCGCGCCGTGGCGAAACTGGAGCAGGACACCGGGCTGACTTTGCTGGAGCGGCGGGGGCGGGGTGTGGTCGCCACCGATGCCGGGCGCCTGCTGGCGCTGTTTGCCCGGCGCCAGCAGGACCTGAACGATACCTTCCTGGCCGAGGTCAACAACCTGAAAAATGCCCGGCGTGGCCACGTGGAGCTGGTCTTTGGCGAAGGCTTCGTCGACCTGGTGCTGGAGCCCGTGCTGCAGGGCTTCCTGCGCAAGCATCCCGACGTGAGCTGCAGCATCCAGGTGGCCGGCACCGATGAAACGGTCCGGCATATCCTGGAGGACCTGGCACATATCGGCTTTGTCTTTCAGCCGCCCGACGATGTGCGCCTGCGCTCGCACTATTCACGGCTGTCGCCGATCCGCGTGCATGTGCACAAGGACCATCCGCTGGCGCGCAGGCGCCGCGCACTGACGCTGGCGGACCTGGCGCAGCACCAGGGCGCAGCGCTGACGGAATCGTTTGGTGTGCGCAAGCATATCCAGGCGGCGGAGCTGGACGAGCACGTCACCCTGAAGCCGATGCTTGTCACCAACTCGTTCAAGGTGCTGTGGGAATATGCAGCGATGGGGCTGGGCTACATCATGACGGCACGCTCGGTGGCGCTGAAGGAGCCGCAGTTCAGGCAACTGGTGTCATTGCCGCTGGCCAATCCCATCCTGAACAACAGCCGCATCCACATCATCACCCGGACCGGCCGGCACCTGTCGCCGGTGGCTGACAGCTTGCTGCGCCACCTGGTGAAGGCGTTCCCGCTGGTCTGAAGCAACTGTGCTCCCCGGGCAAGCGCCCCTTTGTATGTACCCGGGGGCACCCGGGAAATCTAATCTGGTGACACCGCAACGATCCGGTCCCCGCCGCAGCACTGGCAGGCCGCCGGACAGCGCCCCCGTCGTTACAGGACACCACGCCAATGAGCTCCCCGACCCCTGAAAAAGGCCACATCGCCCCCTACACCCACCCCGCCGCCGGCTGGGGTGCGCTGAAGTACGTTGCCATCAACCTGATCAAGGAGAAGGTTGCCGGTGGCAAGTACAAGATGCTGTTCAAGCAGAACCAGGCCGATGGCTTCGACTGCCCCGGCTGTGCCTGGCCGGACCGGCAGCACGCCTCCACCTTTGAGTTCTGCGAGAACGGCGTCAAGGCCGTGGCCGCAGAGTCCACCAGCATGCGCGTGACCCCCGAGTTCTTTGCGCAGCACACGGTGACGTCGCTGATGGCGCAGACGGACTATGAGCTGGAGCAGCACGGGCGGCTGACGCACCCCATGGTCTATGACGCGCAGACCGACAAGTACCGCGCGATCGCCTGGGACGAGGCCTTTGCGCTGATCGGGCGCCACCTGCGCGCGCTGCCGGATCCGAACCAGGCCGCATTCTATACGTCGGGGCGCGCCAGCAACGAGGCCGCCTTCCTCTACCAGCTGTTCGTGCGTGCCTATGGCACCAACAACTTCCCCGACTGCTCGAACATGTGCCACGAGGCCACCAGCCGGGGCCTGCCGCCGACCATCGGCGTGGGCAAGGCCACCGTGGTGCTGGATGATTTCGAGCATGCCGACACCATCCTGCTGTTCGGCCACAACGCGGCCACCAACCATCCGCGCATGCTGGGCGAGCTGCGCGAATGCGCGCGGCGCGGCGCCACCATCGTCTCGATCAACCCGCTGCGCGAACGCGGGGTGGAGCGCTTCACCAGCCCGCAGCATCCGGTGGAGATGCTCACCGGCTCCAGCACCAAGATCGCCTCGATGTTCGTGCAGCCCAAGCTGGGCGGCGACTTTGCCTTGATCAAGGGCATGGCCAAGCGCCTGGACGAACTCGACCAAGAGGCCATCCGGCACGGCCGCGAGCGCCTGATCGACGTGGATTTCGTGCGCGAGCACACCATCGGCTTCGGCGACTTCATCGAAGACCTGCGCGCGGAGAGCTGGGCCGACATCATTGCCGAGTCGGGCGTATCGCAGGAGGATATCGATGCGCTGACCCAGGTCTATGCGCGGGGCAAGCGCGTGATCGCCTGCTGGGGCATGGGCCTGACGCAGCATAAGCACTCAGTGCCGACGGTGCAGATCCTGTCCAACCTGATGATGATGCGCGGGAACATCGGGCGCCCCGGTGCCGGGCTGCTGCCGGTGCGCGGGCATTCGAACGTGCAGGGCGACCGCACGGTGGGTATCGAAGAGAAGCCTGAGCAGGAATTCCTGGACCGCCTGCAGGCCGCCTTTGGCTTCGAGCCGCCGCGCAAGCATGGCTATGACGTGGTCCACACCATCTCGGCGATGCTCGAGGGTAAGGTCAAGGTCTTCGTCGGCCTGGGCGGCAATTTCTCCACTGCCACGCCGGATACGCCGCGCACCTTCGAGGCCCTGCGCCAGTGCGACCTGACCGTGAATATCGCCACCAAGCTCAACCGCAGCCACCTGGTGCACGGCAAGGAGTCGTTGATCCTGCCGACGCTGGGCCGCACCGAGATCGACCAGCAGGACGGCGTGGCGCAGGGCGTGACGGTCGAGGACTCGGTCTGCATGGTCCATATCTCCTTTGGCATGAACGCGCCGGCGTCGCCGCACCTGTTGTCGGAGATTGCCATCGTCGCGCGCATGGCCGCGGCCACGCTGGGCTCGGAGAAGATCGACTGGCTCTGGTATGCGCAGGACTACGCCCGCATCCGCGACGCCATCGAGCAGGTGATCGACGGCTTCGAGAGCTACAACGAGCGCGTTGCGGTGCCGGGCGGGTTCCACCTGACGCCGGCGGCATGCAACCGGGTCTGGCATACGCCGTCGGGCAAGGCGCAGTTCCTGGTCAACCGCATCGACAAGGACACCCCCATTAGCCGGGCCCGCCAGAAGTATGGCGACAAGCTGATGGTGATGATGACGACGCGCTCGCACGACCAGTACAACACCACGATCTACGGCCTGGACGACCGCTACCGCGGCGTGTTCGGCCTGCGCCGGGTGGTCTTCATCAGCCCCGCTGACCTGGCGCGGCTTGGCCTGAAGGCTGGCCAGCACGTGGACATCACCAGTGTCTGGGACGACGGCGTGCAGCGCCAGGTCGAGGACTTCGTGCTGGTCGAATACGACATCCCGCAAGGCTGCCTGGGGGCCTACTACCCCGAGACCAATCCGCTGGTGCCGCTGGAAAGCACGGGCGATGGCTGCGGCACGCCCACGTCGAAGTCGGTGCCGGTGTTGCTGACGCCGTCCCGTCGCCAGCCGGCAGCGGTGGCAGGCTGATCCTGCGTTCGTGCACCACCGCCGCGAACGCTAGCCACTACCCCTTGTGAATGCACCCCTCTCCCCCCCCGCGGGGGGGGAGAGGGGTGCACACCGACTGTGTGCAAGCACGCGCTGAATTCATTTTCTTCAAGAGACCCCCATGGAATGCACCGAACTGGTCGAACACTCAGGCTATGAAGCGCGCCGCATCGTGCGGCACAAGGACTGCGTGGCGCAGCCGGCCACGGACAACGTGGCGGAAGAACTCCCGGTGGCGCTGGTGTACAACGGCATCTCGCACGCCGTGATGATGGCCACGCCGCTGGACCTGGAGGCGTTCGCGGTCGGCTTCTCGCTGACCGAGGGCATCGTCGGGCGCAATGCGGAGATCCACGACCTGGAAGTGCACGTGCACCAGCACGGCGCCGAGGTGCAGATGGAGATCAGCGAACACGCCTTTGCCACCATGCGCGCCCGCCGGCGCGCGCTGGCGGGGCGCACCGGCTGCGGCGTCTGCGGCATCGAGAGCATCGAGCTGCTCGACCTGGCGCCCGCGCGCATGCCCGAGCCGGCCACCCGGCTGACGCCGTCGCGCGAGATGATCGAGCGCGCGGTCGCGGCGCTGCCGTCGCACCAGCGGCTGATGCAGGCCACCGGCGGCGTCCACGCCGCGGCCTGGTGCGATGCGGGCGGCGAAATCCTGCATGTGTTCGAGGATGTGGGCCGCCACAACGGCCTGGACAAGCTGATCGGCCATTTGGCAATGCAGCGCGTGGCGATGGACGACGGCTTCGTGCTGCTGTCCAGCCGCGCCAGCTATGAGCTGGTGCGCAAGGTGGCGCGCATGAATATCCAGATGCTGGCGACGATCTCGGCACCCACCTCGCTGGCGATACGCATCGCTGAGCAGGCCGGTCTGCGCCTGCTCAGCTTTTGCCGCCAGGATGGTTATGTCGACTATACCGGCGCCGCATTGGACGCCAGCCGCGGAGACGCAGCATGCTGAACTTTGATGAGGCGCAGGCGGTCTTCGCGATGTGCGCGGAGCCCGTGCGGCAGACCGAAACCGTGTGGCTGGGCCTGCTGACCGGGCGCGTGCTGGCCGGCGACGTGGCCGCGGTTATTGACACGCCCGCGGCAGACCGCAGCGCCATGGATGGTTATGCGGTGCGCTGCGAAGACTGCCGTGAGGGCGCCTGCCTGCCGCTGCAGCAGGTCGTCTACGCAGGCACGCAGCCGCAGCCGCTGTTGCCCGGCCAGGCCATCCGCATCTACACCGGCGGCGTGATTCCGCCCGGCGCCGATGCCGTGGTCGCGCTGGAGGATGCCGAAGAGAGCTATCTGGGCGTGGTCTGCGCGCGCGCGCCCGTGGCGGGCCAGCATATCCGGCGCAAGGGCGAGGATGCCCGCCGGGGCGACCTGTTGCTGTCGGCCGGAACCCTGCTGCATGCGGGGCATATTGCCGCGCTGGCGTCGCAGGGACTGACAGAGGCCACGGTCTGCCGGCTGGTGGAGGTGGCCATCCTGACCTCGGGCGACGAGGTGGCGGCGCACGACGAGCCGCGCGACGTGTACCAGGTGCATGACGTCAATGGCCCGATGCTCGAGTCGCTGGTGCAGTCGATGGGCGCGGTGGTCAGTTGCCACCGCCACGTGCAGGACGACGAGCGCGCCTTGCACGACATGCTGCGGGAACTTGCCGGCGACGCCGACCTGGTGCTGGTCACCGGTGGTGCCTCGGCCGGCCAGCGCGACCTGGTGGCGGCGGCGCTGGCTTCGGCGGGCGGCGAGCTGCTTTGCCATGGCGTCAACATGAAGCCTGGGAAACCGGTCACGGTGGGGCGCCTGCGCGGCAAGCCCGTGGTGTGCCTGCCCGGCAATCCGGCGGCAGCCTATGCCACTTTCGCGCTGCTGGTGACGCCGCTGCTGCGCCGCCTGCAGGGGCGCGCGGAGCTGTTCCCGCCGGTGGGCCGGGTCAGGGCGGCGCTGGCCGGCACGCGCCCGCACCGGGGCGATGCCTTCTGGCGCGTGGGCGAGATCGGCAACCTCGGCGGCCGCGAGAGTTTCGTGCAGGTCAATGCACAGCAGGGTGCCGCCTCGGTGTCGGCGCTCGGCCAGGCCAGCGGCTTTGTGCGGGTCGAACCCCAATGTGCCGGACAGCTCCAAAATGTGCCCCTGCCGTACTATGATCTCCATCGATGGCTCAGCTGACGGCAGCCCGGCGAACGGGCCGGACGGGACATGGGAAGGGGAGCGCAGCGTGAAACTATATGAAAAGCTGGCTGCGGACATAGAGGCATTGGTGCAACAAGGGGTGCTGTTGCCCGGCGAGCGGATTCCCTCGGTGCGGCAGACCAGCCAGCACCACCGCATGAGCATCACCACGGTGATCCGGGCCTACGTCTTGCTGGAGAGCCGCGGCATCATCGAAAGCCGGCCGCAGTCGGGCTACTTTGTGCGCGCGCGGCCGGGCGAGCCGGTGTTCGAACTGCGCCCGTCCAGGCCCAGCGCCAAGCCCTCGGCGGTGGATGTCAGCGCGCTGGTGCTTTCCACGCTGCGTTCGATCCGTTCCGATGATGCCGTGCCGCTCGGTTCGCCCTATCCGGACCCTTCGCTGTTTCCGTGGCAGCGCATCAACCAGTACGCCAACAATATCGCGCGCCGCTATGCCAAGTGGACCATGCTCGACGACCTGCCGCCCGGCAGCCCCGAGCTGATCCGGCAGATTTCGCGCCGCTACCTGGAGAACGGCTACGCCATCGATCCGAACGAGGTGATCGTCACCATCGGCGCGACCGAGGCCATCAACCTCTGCCTGCAGGCGGTGGCCAGGCCGGGCGATACCATCGCGGTGGAGTCGCCAACCTTCTATGCCATGCTCCATGCCATCGAACGGCTGGGCATGCGCGCCATCGAGGTGGCGACCGATCCGGTGGAAGGCATCGACATCGGCGAGCTCGCGCGGCTGATCGATGAAAAGGGTGTGGCCGCCTGCATGGTGATGCCAAACTTCCAGAACCCGCTCGGCTTCCAGATGCCCGATGAGAAGAAGCGCGCGCTGGTGGCCATGCTGACCGAGAAGGACATCCCCGTCATCGAGAACGACGTCTACGGCGAGCTCTATTACGGCGAGGCCCATCCCAGTTCATTGAAGGCGTTTGACAAGGCCGGCATCGTGCTGCACTGCTCCTCGTTCTCCAAGACGCTGACCAATGCCTACCGGATCGGCTGGGCGCTGCCGGGCCGCTACCGCGAGGCGGTGGAGCGGCTCAAGTTCCTCAACACGCTGACCACGCCGGCGATTCCGCAACTGGCAATCGCCGAGTTCCTGAAGAACGACGGCTACGACTTCCACCTGCGGCGGGTGCGCAAGGCCTATGCGCAGCAGGCCAGCATCATGGCCGCCGCGGTGCGCAGGTTCTTCCCGGACGGCACCACCACGTCGCGCCCCGCGGGGGGCTATGTGCTGTGGGTGCAGCTGCCGGAGGGCATCGATGCGATGGAGATGTACCACGCCGCCCTGGAGCACCGCATCACCGTTGCGCCGGGGCATATGTTTGCGCCCGGGGCCACTTACGGCAACTGCATCCGGCTGAACTACAGCTCGGAATGGACGCCCGGCATCGAGTCCGCCGTGCAGACGCTGGGCAAGATCGCGCAGCACCTGCTGGCGCGCAGCCGGGAACGCGGAGAGGAAGAGCATGCAAGACGCTGACATCGATCCCGCCATGGTCGCGGCGCTCCAGACCCTGTGGCAGGCTGGGCGCGAGGGCGGCGCCAGCCCCTGGTCGCTCGCCAAGATCGCGAAGCGGGCACAACTGCCGATGAGCGTGCTGCGGCGCGTGTTGACGCAGCTGCAAGCCGCCGGACTGGCGGACGTGGCGATCGACGAGGAAGGCCGCGGTCACGCGAGCCTGACAGCAGCCGGCGCGGAGCTTGCCGCGCAGGCTTTCCCGAATCCTGACTGAGTGACCAGGAGCCGCGCCTGCGGCTCAGCCCCCGACCAGCGACATGCGCACCGTCGGGTACTGCCGCTTGCCGCTGGCCAGCCGGTCAGCGCGCAGCTCTGAGTAGCGGTCGCCGCGGGCCTGCCACGCTTGCCGGACGGCGTCCGCCACGGCTTCATCCGGGCGCGTGGCACCCAGGTGCTGGCGCAGGTCGACGGAACTGGTGGCGAACAGGCACAGGTGCAACCGGCCGTCGACCGAAACGCGTGCGCGGGTGCAATCGCCGCAGAACGGGTGCGAAACGCTGGAGATAAAGCCCAGCTTCAGGCTGCCATCCGCCAGCAGGTAGTTACTGGCGGTTTCGCCGTCGCGCCGGGTGACCGGCAGCAGCGCATGCGCGCGTTCGACCATGCCGCGGATCTCGTCGGACGGGACGACGCGTGACTGTGACCAGCCGCTCGGGCCTTCCACATCCATATATTCGATAAAGCGCAGCGTGACGTCGCTGCCACGGAAGTGCTCCACCAGCGGCAGCACCTGCGCGTCGTTGGTGCCGCGCTCGACCACGCAGTTGACCTTGACTGGTGCCAGGCCCGCCGCGATGGCCTCGTCGATGCCCTCCAGCACGCGCCCGACCGGGAAATCGACATCGTTCATGGCGCGGAAGATCTGGTCGTCCAGGCTGTCCAGGCTGACCGTGACCCGGCCCAGGCCCGCGTCGCGCAGCGAACGCGCCTTGCGGGTCAGCAGGCTGCCGTTGGTGGTCATGGCCACTTCCACCTGGCGGCCGTCCAGGGTACGCATGGCCGCAATGCGTTCGACCAGCGACTCGATGCCCTTGCGCAGCAGCGGCTCGCCGCCGGTCAGGCGCACCTTCTCAACGCCCAGGCCGACAAAGGCGCGCACGATGCGCAGCAGCTCCGCATCGGACAGGCGCTGCTCAGGCGACAGGAACGGATAGTCGCGCCCGAAGCGCTCCTTGGGCATGCAGTAGGTGCAGCGGAAGTTGCATTGGTCGATCACCGAGAGCCGCAGGTCGCGCAGCGGACGGCCCAGCTGGTCCCGGCAGGCGGGTGATGCGTGGTCCGGCTCGGGCGCCTCAGGACTACGGGCGGCGGGCATTTCTTGCACAAGCGCTGCTTGCATGGCGAATCTCCCGGGGGCAATGGGGTAGGGCATGGCGCATGCCATGCCGTCCATGGTAGGGACCGATGGCCGCCCGGCAGGCGTACAAATCTGCAGGAGCGGAAGCAGAACAGTTGCGGCGGGGCCGGTATGGCTGCGTCGGGCGCCTCATTCGCGCGGCGCCCGGATGCGCACCGTCGCGGTCTGGCCGGCGATCAGGTGGGCCCCGGCCGGCACCTGGTCCAGCGCGATACGCACCGGTATGCGCTGCGCCAGGCGCACCCAGTTGAAGGTCGGGTTGACGCTGGGCAGCATGTTGGGCCCGATGGCGCGGTCCTGGTCCTCGATGCCGGGCGCAATGCTCTGCACATGTCCGCGCAAGGGAGTGCGCTGGCCCATGATGTGCACCTCGGCGGCGCTGCCGACGCGGATCGCGGGCAGCTTGGTTTCCTCGAAATAGCCCTCCACGTACTGCGAGCCGCTGGCCACCACCGACAGGGCCGGCTTGCCGCGGGTGGCAAAGTCGCCGACGCGCGGCAGGCGGTCGCTGGCATGACCGTCGACCGGGCTGGTCACGCGGCAGCGGGCCAGGTTGAGCCTGGCCACGTCCACCGCGGCATCGGCTTCGTCGATGCGCGCCTGCGCGGCGGCCACGGCGGCCGCGTTCGCCGCCTGGCGCCGGCCCAGCTCCAGCGCGGCGCGCGCCGATGCGGCCTCGGCCTGGGCCTGTTTCAGGGCCAGGCTGAAGCGCTCCTGGTCCACCACGAACAGGACCTGGCCGCGTTGAACCCGGGCGTTGTCGCCGACGAGCACGGCCGTGACCAGGCCAGAGACATCCGGCGCGACCTGGATCACTTCTGCGCGCACATGGCCGTCGCGGGTCCAGGGCGCCTCGGTGTAGTACTGCCACAAATGCCAGGCGGTCAGCGCCGCGGCGACCGCGGCCGCCAAGGTCACCGCAACGGGGCCGAGCAGCGAAAGCTTGCGAATCATGATGGGGCCTGCCAGACGAGCGCGACGAGCGCGCCCAGTACGAGGATATAGAGCGAGAAATTGAACAAGGACCGGTGCCAGACGATGCGGTAGAAGCCGATCCGGGCGAGCACGGCGCGCACGCCGGCGGTCACCGCGAACGCGGCCAGCATCCACACCACGGTGGCCGGCACGAAGACACCGTACAGGTCGAACTCAGTGGCGTGCATGGGGCTCTCCTTCGGTAGGCGGGTACAGGGCCAGCCGCAGGGTGGCCAGTGCCGCCAGCGCCGTGCGGGGGCTGCCGTGCGCCGACGAGGCCAGCGCCGCGAAGGCCGCGTCGATCTGCGCCGCCAGTGCCGGAGCGGGCGGGCTGGCATGGCCGGCGCGCGCGCACTGGCGG